>DOIS01000409.1 GCA_003511785.1 Paracoccaceae bacterium | reverse complement strand
CGATCACCACAAGCGTGGAGTATCCCGGGCCAGGGCTGGGCAGCAGGACCTCCCGTTTGCGCAGGCCCGAGGCGACGGGCCGGCCGTCAGCCATTACAGCGAAAGGCGCCGCACCGCCGCGTAGTTTGAGCGTCACGTCGCCGCCAGTTGGTGCCAGCCGCGCGCCGTCCGGCGGAAAGGTCACCTGCAAGGCGCCCTCGGGCGTGTCGAACGCGGCATCGCGCGGGCGGAAGCGGCGCAGCGGCGGCGGCAACGCGGCCCCTCCGACGATCAGCGTCGCGGGGGGCGGCGGCGGCAGCGGTTCGAACTCCGGTTTCAAACGTCCGAACGCCTCGAACAGGATCGGCGCAGCGAGATCGCCGCCGAAGGCGCCGGGGACCGGCGTGCCGTCGGCGCGGCCCATCCAGACCCCGACAACGTGCCGCCCGTCATAGCCCAGCGCCCAGGCATCGCGATGCCCGTAGGAGGTGCCGGTCTTGTAGGCCAGCCCACCACGCGGCGCGCCCGGCGGTGGGGCGAGGCCCGACAGGATGTCGCCCAGGTGCCAGGCCGCCTCGGGCGAGATCAGCCGTTCGGTCTGACCTCCGGCCCCGGCGCGGGCATGCAGGCGCGGCCCCGCGCCGCCCCGCGGGAAGGCGGCGTAAAGCTGAACCAGGTCCACCAGGCTCAGCCCCAGACCGCCCAGAGCGATGGCCAAACCCGGCTGGCCAGCCAGCGCGGGCTCGGCTCCCGACCGGCGCAAGGCTGTCATCACCCGCGCCGGTCCCAGCGCCTCGGTCAGGCGCACCACGGGGATGTTGAGTGACATCTGCAACGCCTCGCGCACCGTCACGTCACCGCGGAACCGCCCGTCGAAATTTTGCGGCGCATAGCTGTCGAACTGCACCGGCCCGTCATGGATCAACGTCTCGGGGTGGGCCAGGCCCTGGTCGAACGCCAGGGCGTAGATCACCGGCTTCAGTGTCGAGCCGGGGGAGCGCGCGGCGCGGCTCATGTCGTTGAAGCCCTGCCGCCCGCCGGCATCGTCATAGGCAGGAGAGCCGACCGAGGCCAGGATCGCGCCCGTCTCGTGATCGGCCACGACCAGCGCCGCAGACAGGCGCGCGCCCGCGCGCCGCGCGGCGTCGCGGACCAGCCGCTCCATCGCCTGCTGGAGGCCCGCATCCAGCGTCAGGTCGTGGCGCCGGACCGCCGGGTCATCGGCGCGCAGCCGGTCGGCCAGATGCGCGGCCAGTTGCGGAAAGGGGCGCATGGAGGTCGGCACGGGCTCGGTCATGGCCGCGCGTGCGGTCTCGGCGTCCAGCGCGCCGTGACGCACCATCCGGGCCACTACCCTGTCGCGGGCAGCCCGCGCAGCCAAGGGCGCGCGGTCAGGCCGGCGCGCCTCGGGCGCCTGGGGCAGCGCCACCAGAAGCGCCGCCTGCGCTTCGGTCAGCCGCGCAGGCTCCTTGCCGAACCAGGCGAAGGTCGCGGCGCGCAGCCCTTCGAGGTTGCCGCCATAAGGCGCATGGGTGAGGTAAAGCGACAGGATCGCGTCCTTGTCCAGCCGCCGCTCCAGGGCCAGCGCCACGCGCATCTGGCGCAGCTTGCCCGACCAGCGGCCGGTCGGCCCGTCCTCGAGCAGCCGCGCCACCTGCATGGTCAGGGTCGAGCCGCCCGACACGATTCGCCCGTGCCGCACCGCCTGCACCCCGGCGCGCAGCAGTGCACGGGGATCGACCCCGGCGTGCTCGTGAAACCGCTTGTCCTCGTAACGCAGCAGCATGGCGAGGAACCCGGCATCAACGCGCGCGGCGTCCGTGCCCAATCGCCACAGCCCGTCCTCGACCGGGTAGGCGCGCAACAGCCGCCTGTCGCGGTCGCGCATCTCGACCGAGGTCTCGGTCAGCGTCATCGGCAGGTCGGTGGCCGCGATCCAGTCATCCAGCCGGTCGCGCGCCGCAGCCATGGTCCAGAGGGCCAGCGCGAGGGCAAAGGGCCAGCGCGCCCTCATTCGCCGATCTGCACGCGCCCCGTGCCGGTATGCGCCGAGAAGCGCGGGCGATACATGTCCTCGACCTTGGCCGCCGGGTGGTGATAGTCCCCCGGCGTCACCGCGCGCGCGACATAGGCCAGCGTGATCGGACTGGCCCCGCGCGCGTCCACGGCGGCGATGAACCGGTCGCTGCGGAACTCGGCCGTCTCGGCCTCGTCCACCTCCAGCCAATCTAGCGCGGCCACGTCGCCCGAGCGCAGTAGGGCCGGGTTGTCGATCTCGACGCCGGCGGGCAGCGGATCGTCCAGGATCAACCGTGCCTCGAACGGCTCGAACGGGCGGATGCGCAGCACGGTGACGAAACGCTCGCCCACGCGCAGGCGGTCGCCCTCCAGCGGAACCCCGTCCATCCCGTAGAATTGCCGCTCGAGGGCATAGCCGTTTCCTCCGGCCTCGGGCGCAACCAGCGGCACGCCCAGCGTGGTCAGGGTGATGTCGGTCGCGCCGGTCGTCGAGGTCAGCGCCAGAGGCGCGTCGGTATCGCGGTCCAGCACATGCACGAAGGGCCCCTCGACCGGATCGCCGTCGACCCGCAGCCCGGACGCCTCGGGGCGGGCCACCAGTGCCCGGGCCGCCATCAGGGTCCAGGCGGCCTCCTGTGTCGAGAGCTGGCCCGCTGGCCGCCCCAGCCGCGCGGTCAGCGTGTCGCTGTCGAGCACCCGGCTCCCCGCCTCGGTGGCCAGCGCCAGCACGGCGGCGGTGTCGCGCAACTCGGTGCCGAAATCCACGCGCCAGACGGTCGGATCGTCGGGCCGCGCGGCCAGCATCCCCGCGGCGCGGGTGAACAGTCGGTCGGCGCGGGTTTGATCGCCATAGGCCGCCAGCGCCGCGCCCAGTTGCGCCACCGCAAGCGGCGTGGCGAAATCGCCCGCCTTGACGTCCGCGTAATAGCGCAGGTCGCCCATTGCCGCCGCGCCCTCGCGGGCGAGAACCATCAACGCATAGGCCAGGTCCTCGCCCCCGTGGTCGAAATCGGGCGCGTAATTCACCCGGTTGCGCAGGTTGTCCAGCGCCTGGGTCATGGCGCGATCCGGCACGGCAAATTCCTGCGCACGGGCGCGCGACAGGAAGTCGGTCACATAGGCGTCGAGCCAGAACTCGCCCGACTGCGCGCGCCACATGCCGAAGGCCCCGTTGGGCGCCTGCCGGGTCAGGACGCGGGCGATGGCCTGATCGACGCGGACGCGGACCTCGGGCCCGTCGCCCAGCCCGGCCGCCTGGGCCACCGAGGACAGGTAGAGCAGCGGCAGCGCCGCGCTGGTCACCTGTTCGGTGCAGCCATAGGGATACCGGTCCAGCGCCGTCAGCAGCCCCGGCGCGTCGAACCGCGCCAGCGGCCCGGCCGAGACCATCGCGCGCCCGGTGCCGGGGCGCAGCCCGGCAAACACGTCCGTTGTCAGCGTGAACGTGTCCCCCTCGGCGAGCGAGAAGCGCCGGGTCCGGCTGGTTGTGGGGTCGTTGCTGCGCACCGGCAGGCGCAGCACCTGGTCCAGCGTGGTGCCATCGGGCGTGGTCAGGGTGAGCGCGATCTCGGGGTCTCCGACTGCAACTGCCGAGACTGGCACCTCGAACAAAGCCCTGCCGCCCTCGGTCAGGTCGAACCGGCCCGGGTCCGCGCCAAGCGTCAGCCCGGGATCGGCAGCGAGGCGCAACTCCATGCCGCCCGACGGGCCATCCGCGTGGACCACCTCGAGCCGCAGGCGGCTCTCGTCGCCCGGTGCGAGGGATCGCGGCACGCTGGCCGTGACCACGACAGGGTCGCGGACGGTCATGTCGCGGCTGGCCTGCCCGATGCGGTCGCGGCTCCAGGCCACGGCCATCAGGCGCACCGTGCCGTTGAAGGCCGGCAGCGGGATCTCGACCTCGGCCCGCCCATCCGCTCCCACCGTGACCGGCCCGGAGAATACCGCCACCAGGTCCTGCGTCGGTGGCGGCGACTGCATCCGCAGCCCCGCATCGGCGTCCCCGCCCGAGCGCACCGCCCCCATCGCGCCATTCATGCCGTCGATCAACCGGCCATAGACATCGCGCAGCTCGACGCCCAGCCGGCGCTGGCCGAAGTAATGCGCTTTCGGATCGGGCGCGTCGAACCCCGTGAGGTTGAGAATGCCCAGATCGACCGCCGCCAGTGTGAGGTAAGCGTTCTCGCCCGCGTCCATGCCGGAAACCCGCAGGCGTGCGGTCTGGGTCTGGCGCGGGCGTACGGTCTCGGGCACCTCGATCGCCACGTCCAGTTCCTTGCCCATCGGCGCCACGCGCGCATGGGCCACGCCCAGCGCACGGGCCGGGTTCTGGCCGGACGGCACGTCCATCGGCCGGATCGCCTGGACCGTGACATAGGCGCCGGTCCCCCAATCCGCGGTGACCTCCAAGGGGGTCAGTGTCTCGCCCGCCTTCACCGCGACCGCCTTGCGCGCGATGACCCGGTTCGACAGGACCGAGACCAGCGCCTCGCCGTCCCAGCGCGACACGATGCGCAGACGCGCGGTATCGCCCGGCGCATAGCTCTCGGCATCCAACGACATCTCGAGCCGGTCCGGCGTGTCCGAGGCCGCCTCGGGCTGATACCAACCGGCGAAAAAGTCCAGCGCGGCGGCGGCATAGGCCCCGTCCTGGCGTTCGATCAGCAGCTCGTAATGTCCCCAGTCCACGGGGTGGGACAGGGAGATGGGCTCCTGCCCCAGCTGGGCCGTGCCCGTTGCGATGCGGGTGCGGCGCGTGGTCGGCTCCCAGTTCCAGTTGCCGTAGAGCTGATACCACTGGTAGCGCGTCTCGATCCGGTTCAGGGTCCACTCGACCTGCATCTGCATCGTCGCCAGGTCGGGAGACAGCGCGATGACCTCGAAGCGCGCCTCGCTGCCCTCTGCGACCACGTCCTCGAACAGGGGCTTGATCCCGATCACCGGGCCGGGCGGAGCGACAGGCACGGTCATCCGGCGCTCGACCGGGCGGGCCGACCCGTCGGCCAGTCGCGTGGTCACCAAAAGCTCCATCGGCTTGCCCTCTATTGCGGGCGCGGGCAGGTCGAGCGGCATCACCGCCTGTCCATTCGCATCGGTGCGGCTGCCGCCGAACCCGACACGGGCCGGCTGCCCTTCCGCGTCGAAGCGACCGAAACGATAGCCGGGCCAGTCCGCCAGCGTGTCGGCGGCGCGCAGGGTGGCGCTGCCCTCGATCTCGAGATCGGCCCCTGGCGCGCCGAAGAGATAGCGCGCCTCGATGCGCAGGGGCGGGCTGTCGCCGAGGCGCACCATGCCCTCGGGCAGGGTTTGTGTGAAGTCGATCCGCTCGGGCAGGAAATCCTCGACCAGCAGAGGCTGGCTGGCCAGCGCGGGCGCCTCGGGGTCGGTGAAAATCTCCAGCCGCCAAGTCCCGCGCGGCACACCGGCGCCCACGGGAAACGAGAAAACATGCCCGCCCGCGACGCCGCCATCCGAGACTGAGCGCCTGTATTCCACGCCATCCGGGCGCGACAGGATCGCGGTCAGCGGCAGCCCCTCTATCGCGCGCGCCTTTGCATCGCGGGCAAGCGCCGTGGCGTGGATCACTTCGCCCGCGCGATAGGCGCCCCGGTCGGTGGCCAGGAAGACATCGACAGGGCCGGGAGCCTCGCGTCCCGCGACGCCGCGATCCGACAGGTCGAAGGCCGGGTCGGTCAGCGACAGGAAGCCCAGATCGCCACCGCCATCGCGTGCCAGCATCAGCGCCGGGGCGGCGCCGCCCGTGCCACGGGCAAGCCCGGGGTCGAACCGCGCCCGTCCCTCGGAATCCGTCACCGCCTCGCCCAGAACGGCGTTGGCGCGCGACACCAGCGTCAGCGCAACACCCTCGCGCGGGGCGGCATCCGACAGGCCGCGCACGGTGACGTGCAACCCGTCCGTGCCCTGAAGGGTGCTCAGCCCAAGATCGCTGAGCACGAACCATTGCGTGGCACCGGGATCGTCATAGGGATCGGCCCCGGGGATCTTGGCGGTGAGCGCGTAGATGCCCGGCGGCTGATCGGCGATCGCGGCGCCCATGGGCAGACGGGTCAGCATCTCGCGGTTCAGCTCGCTTTGCACAGTGCCGGTTCCGCGCCAGACCTCCTGCGCGACATCCGCGTCGAATTGCTGTTCCTGCCAGTGCGAGAGGGGGCGGGCGAAGAACCCGTCCTGCACCGCGCGCACCAGGTTGCGGTCGCTGACCCGGCGCAGGACCAGATCGAGCTCGGAAAGGTTGACAGTCTGGATCGGCAGGGCAGCGTCGGCCGCGCGCGGCAGGACATAGGCCCGGCCCGGGAAGCGCAGCGATGGGCTGCGGTCGCGCACGTAGTGGCGCAACTCGGTGTCGCGGGCCAGCGTTTCGCCCTCGGCCGAAGGCAGCCCCTCGCGGAAGGTCAGCCCATAGCGTTCGCCGTGGGTCACACCCTCGACGCACAGGCTGCTGTCCTCCACCGTGACGCTCAGGCCGCTGACCTGACGCTGCACGAAGGCGTCGTAATCCACGCCGGCCCGCGCCAGGGGCTCGGAGAATTCGGCGCAGATGCGTGGCGCGGCGCTGTCGCTTTCCACCCGGCTGTCAGTGATGCGAAACCCGAACTGCGCGATTGCGCGGTCGAGCGCGTCGGAGATGTCGGCGCGCGACTGCACGCTATGCGCCAGCCGTAGCGCCGGGATCGTGTCGCGCCCGCGTCCCGCGCGTTCCAGCGCCCGGGCCAGGATCACAAGCGCGCTGGCCTGCCCTCCCGGGCCGGGGGCGCGGAGGTAGCCGTTGATCGCGGCGCCAAGCGCCTGGTCCCGCAAACGGTCGCGCCGGGCGCTGGTGTCGATGCTCAAGGCGATCCGGGCGAAATCGGTCCAGAGATCGGCACGGTCGGTCAGTGACACGGCCGCACCGGTCAAACCGAGCGCCCGGTCCCGGTCGCCGGCCGCCTCAGCGGCGCGGGCGGCCTCGATCAGGGCCTCGGGAGTGTTGCTCCCGGCGGGAAAGGTCATCCCCACCCCGCGCGCGAGGTCGGCGGCATTGGCCAGATCGGCCGACGTCAGAAGGCTCAGCGCGGACACCCGGCTTTCGGCCCGGGCGATCACATCCGGCGGCGTGCCCACCTTGGCCGCCGAGATTGCCCCCGCATAGGGCACGGCCTCGCCCAGCGCGGATTTCGGAAAACACGCGTTCGAGCGCATGTTGAAGGTGAACCCCACGCAGGAGGGGCTGGCGTCGCAGGCCCGCCGGCAGCTGGCCAGGTCGGTGTCGAACAGCGCCTGAAGGTCGCGGCCGGGGAAATCCATGTCCCTGTTGGCGATATAGCGATGGTCCGGCACCCCCTGCTGCGCCTGCGCGCCGCCAAACGGCAAAATGCAAAGAGCCAAGAAAAGAACCGCGATCCGCATCGCCACCTCCTGAAATGCCGTTTGAGGGTCGCATGGCCCGCGCGGGTTTGACAACGATTCCCCTGTCCCGCCGGTCGCGGGTGCAGCCCGGCGAAACGGCCCCTCCGCGCCCTCGGTGCGAAACCGAGTCGGGCTTAAGAGCTTGTTCACCGAGATCGCCCATGCTGCCCGCGACGGTCCCCCGAGGGGCAGGAAACGCAGGGATGCGAGGCATGGACCTTGCCAACAAACTCGCCGAGGAGCGCCGTGCGCGCCTGGCGGCCGAACGGCTGCTGGAACTCAAGCAGGCCGAACTCTCGGCCGCAAACCGCAAGCTGGGCCGCCACGCGCTGGCGCTGACCAAGCAGGTGGGCGCAACGCAGGCGGAGATGGCCACCGTCCGGGACGAAAACGAGAAGGTCAAATCCGACCTCACCGTGGCCAACGAGAAGATCGAGATCGCGGAACGCCGCCTCTGGCTGTCGATCCAGGCGATCCAGGACGGCTTCGCCTTCTTCGATGCCGACAGCCGGCTGATCGGGGCCAACGGCGCCTATATCGACTTCTTCGACGGGCTGGAGGAGATCGCGCCGGGCGTCAGTTACATGCGCATCCTGCAAATTCTCACCGACGAGGGGCTCATCGACACCGAGGACAGAACCCCCGACGAGTGGCGCGCGATGATGACCGACCGCTGGCTCTCGCCCACGCCCGAGCCGGTGGTGATGCGCACGTGGAACGACCAATACGTCAAGCTGATCGACCAACGCGGCCATGGCGGCGACGTGGTGAGCCTGGCGCTCAACATCACCTCGACGGTCCGCTACGAGGCGCAGCTGCGCGAGGAGCGCGAACGCGCCGAGGCGGCGAACCGCGCCAAGTCCGCGTTCCTGGCCAACATGAGCCACGAGATCCGAACGCCGATGAACGGTGTCGTCGGCATGGCCGAGCTATTGGCCGATACCGACCTGACCGAGGAGCAGCGGCTCTACGCCACCACGATCCGACACTCGGGCGAGGCGCTATTGGTCATCATCAACGACGTGCTCGACTATTCCAAGATCGAAGCCGAGAAACTGGTTCTTCATCCCGAGCCCTTCGACCTGGAACGCTGCGTGCACGAGGTGGTCACGCTCTTGCAACCCACGGCACGCGACAAGGGGCTGACGCTGCTGGTCGATTTCGACCTGTTCCTGCCGACCCGTTTCGTTGGCGACCCGGGGCGGGTGCGGCAAGTGCTGACGAACCTCGTGGGCAATGCCGTGAAATTCACGGCTCACGGTCATGTCCTGATCCGCGTGACCGGGGTGCCGGACGACAATGGCGGCGGGGCGGTGCACATCACGGTCGAGGATACCGGGATCGGCATCCCTGCGGACAAGGTCGATCACGTCTTCGGCGAGTTCAACCAGGTCGAGGACGAGCGCAACCGACAGTTCGAGGGCACGGGCCTTGGGTTGGCCATCTCGCGCCGCCTCGTCGAGATGATGGGCGGGTCGGTCTGGGTCGAAAGCGAGGAGGGCGCGGGCTCGTGTTTCGGTCTGCGCCTGCCGATGCCCGGCGGAGACAGCGCCCCGCCGGCGCCGCCGCACCTAGACGGGCGGTTGACGCATGTCCTCGTCGTCGACGATCTGGAGGTCAACCGCACCATCCTCGAACGCCAGTTGACGGCGTTGGGGCTGCGGGTCACGGCTTGCTGCTCGGGCGACAAGGCGCTGGAGACGCTTGCCGGGGAGGACGACGTGGGGCTGGTCATCAGCGACCACAACATGCCGGACATGGACGGGTTGGAGCTGGCCGAGGCCGTGCGCGCCGCGGGGCACCGGACGCTGCCTTTCCTGTTGCTCAGCTCGGCGCCCGGGCTTGCCGAGAGCGAGGCCGGGCGGCGCCACATCCAGGGCGTGCTTCAGAAGCCTGCCCCCCGTGGCGAGCTCTTCGCCAAGCTGGCCGCGATCGGCGGGCTGGTGGCGGAGCCGCCCCCGCGCCCGGCGGAGCCGCTGCCCGAGATGACCGAGACAGCGCACCCTTCCGACGCGCCGCGCCTGATGCGGGTCCTGGCGGCCGAGGACAACCGGACCAACCAGCTGGTGTTCAACAAGATGGTCAAGGATCTGGCGATCGAGCTGCGTTTCGCCAATAACGGCGAGGAAGCGGTGGCCGCCTATCGCGACTTCGGCCCGGACCTGATCTTCATGGACATCTCGATGCCCGGGATGGACGGCAAGCAGGCGACCGCCGAAATCCGCCGGATCGAGGCCGGGACCGGCGCTCATGTGCCCATCGTCGCGCTGACCGCCCACGCGATGGCCGGTGATGCCGAGGACATCCTCGCCGCGGGGCTGGACCATTACCTGACCAAGCCGCTGCGCAAATCGCTGATCCATGACCGGCTGGCCAAGGCCGAACCGCCCGGGGTGCGCCCGGTCTTCGCGGGCGCGCGCGGCACCCCGGCGGACAGCGAGACGACCGACAGCCCGGCGCAAGCCTCCTGACGCGGCAGCGTCCGCCCGGCCTAACCGGCCTTTTTCACGGCCTGATCACTCCGCACGAAGACCGGGCGATCCGGTTCGGACAGGTCGGGCCGGTAGGCATAGCCGCCACTGTCGAAGGCATACAGCGCCTCCGGGTCGGTCAGGCGGTGCTGCACGATGAAGCGCGCCATCGCGCCGCGCGCCCGTTTCGCGTGAAAGCTGACCACCTTGGGGCCGCCGGGTTTGTCCTCCATGAAGGCCGGCGTCACCACGCGCAGGCTCAGAGCAGCGGTATCGACCGCGCCGAAATATTCCTGACTGGCACAGTTTACCAGCACGTCACTGCCCACCGCGCGCCCGTGGTTGTTCAGCGCCTGCGCGATCCGGTCGCCCCAATAGGCATAGAGTGTCTTGCCCTTCGCGGTGGCCAGTCGGCTCCCCATTTCCAGGCGGTAGGGCTGGATCGCGTCGCAGGGGCGAAGCAGGCCGTAAAGCCCCGACAGGATGCGCAGATGATCCTGCGCCCAGCGCATCTCGTCAGGATCGAGGGAAGCCGCCTCCAGCCCCTGGTAGGTGTCGCCGGCGAAGGCCAGCGCGGCCGGACGCAGGTTCTCCGGGTCCGGCGTCTCGGAAAAGCTCTGGAACCGGTCGCGGTTCAGCCGCGCCAGATCGGGGCTGATCTTCATCAGCTTCTGCAACTCGTCCGCGCTCAGCCGCCGCGCCACCTGCGCCAACTCCACCGCGTCCCCGGCGAAATCGGGTGTGCTGGTCTTTACGTCCCGCGCGGACCAGTCCAGCTTCTTCGCGGGTGAAATCACAACCAGCATCGGGGCCTCCCTCCAGTATCGACCGCCATCTAGCCCGCCTCGCGCAGCACGCCCAGAAAGGCCTGGCCAAAGCGTTCGGCCCGGCGTTCGCCCAAGAGTCTTTCCAGCGTTTCCTCGTCGCCGCCGCGCAGTCGCGCCAATTTGGCCAGTTGCGACGCCGAACAACTCAGCGGCTTGTCGGTTCCGTCCTCGCCGCGCATCAACCCGGCCTGCACTTCCAGCAGGCGGTCGTAGATCTCGCCCTCGCCGCGCACCGCCAGTTTGCGGCGGGCGGGATGCACGGGGGCCGGGACGGCGCCGGTGATGACCTCGAGGAAGTCCACGCCATATCTGTCGAGCTTTTTCGAACCGACCCCGTTGATTGCGGCCATCTGGTCCAGCGTCTGCGGCCGACGCTCGGCCATCTCAATAAGGGTGCGGTCGGGAAAGATGACATAGGCCGGCACGCGCGCCGCCTCGGCCAGCCCGCGCCTCTTGGCCTTGAGCGCCGACAAGAGCGGCGCGTCCTCGTCCGAGACCAGCGCCTTGACCGCCGGGCGCCGGTCAGGCGTGCGAACCGTGTCGCGGCGCAGGGTGATCTCGGCCTCGCCGCGCAGGATCGGGCGGGCGGGCTCGGTCATGCGCAGCGCACCATGGCGTTCGGGGTCGGGCCGGATCAGGTCGCGGCCCATCATCTGCCGAAAGATCGCCTGCCATTGCGGTTTGCTGTAGTCGCGCCCCACCCCGAAAGTGGGAAGCGTGTCATGCCCGCGTTGGCGCACCTTGGCGGTCTGCGCGCCCAGAAGAATGTCGATCAGGTGGCCTGCGCCGAAACTCTCGCCCGTGCGCAGGATCGCCGACAGGGCCATGCGCACTGGCGTGGTGCCGTCGAAGGTCTCGGCCGGGCTGTCGCAGAGGTCGCAATTGCCGCAAGGCGCGGCCTCTTCCCCGAAATAGCCCAGCAGCGTCTGCCGCCGGCAGCCCAGCGCTTCGGCCAGGCCCAGCAGCGCGTTGAGCCGCCCGTGATCGGCGGCGCGGCGCTCGGGCGGGGCCAGCCCCTCGTCGATCTGCGACCGGCGCAGGCGGATGTCGTCGGGGCCGAACAGGGTCAGCGTCTCGGCCGATGCCCCGTCGCGCCCGGCCCGGCCGATCTCCTGGTAATAGCTCTCGATCGACTTGGGCAGGTCGGCATGGGCGACCCAGCGGATGTCGGGCTTGTCGATGCCCATGCCGAAGGCCACGGTCGCCACCACGATCAACCCGTCCTCGCGGGCGAAGCGGGCCTCGACGATGCGGCGGTCCTCTGCCTCCATCCCGCCGTGATAGTGGCAGGCGCTGTGGCCTTGTTCGCGCAGCGCCTGCGCCAGCACTTCGGTCTTGTTGCGGGTGCCGCAATAGACGATGCCCGACTGGCCGCGGCGGGCATCGGCGAAATCCAGGATCTGATTGCGCGGGCTGTCCTTGGCGGCAAAGGCCAGATGGATGTTCGGCCGGTCGAAGCCGCGCAGGAACTTGCGCGGGGGCGTGCCGTCGAACAGTTTCTCGACGATTTCGTCCTGGGTTTCCGCATCCGCCGTGGCGGTGAAGGCGGCCAAGGGCACGTTCAGCGCGCGCCGCAGCTCTCCGATCCGCAGATAGTCGGGGCGGAAATCATGGCCCCACTGGCTGACGCAATGGGCCTCGTCCACGGCGATCAGGCTGACATTGATCCGCCGCAGCATCCCCAGCGCCGAACCCGCCGCCAGCCGTTCGGGTGCCATATACAGCAGCTTCAGCCGCCCGGCCTCGAGCGCCTCCCACACGGCGTCGGTTTCCTCCGGCGTGTTGCCCGAGGTCAGCGCGCCCGCCTCGACGCCCGCCTCCTGAAGCGCGCGCACCTGGTCGCGCATCAGCGCGATCAGCGGCGAGATCACCACCGTCACCCCCTCGCGCATCAGCGCGGGCAACTGGAAGCACAGAGACTTGCCCCCGCCCGTGGGCATGATCGCCAGCACGTTCTCGCCCGCCGCCACGGCCTCGACGATCTCGCCCTGGCCCGGGCGGAAATCGTCGAATCCGAAAACGTCCCGCAACAGCGGCTGGGCAGCGGTCATGGAAAGCGGCGCCTCGTGTCAGTCTTGTTCGTCTGCTCTTCAGGGCATCTTACACGGGTGAAGAATCGGTGAACAAGGGGCGAAACCCCGGCTCCCTGCGGGACGCGGCGATCAGTAGAAGACGGCGGCGTTGTTGATCAGGATGATCCGCAGCGCGTAGATGCCCAGCAACACCACCAGCGGCGCCAGATCCAGCCCCCCCATCGGCGGCAGGATGCGCCGCACCGGGCCGTAGAGCGGCTCGAGCAAGCGGTTCAGCCCATACCAGATCTGCCCCACCAGCTGCTGGCGCACGTTCAGCACCTGGAAATTGATGAGCCAGGACATGATCACATGGGCCAGGATGAAGAACCAGATCACGTCGAGGATCAGCATCAGGATTTGAAACAGCGACTGCATGGGCGGTTTTCCCTTCTCGAACCGCCTTCCACCTAGGGGGCCTGCGCGCAAAGAGCAAGGGCGCGCCGGGGTTGCCACAGGCCGGAAAGCCCTGTTTACCTGCTGTCGGGGCAGTGCGGGGAGCGTGGCGCATGGCAAACACGGTGGTCGACGAGATCGCGGGCGCGCCCAAGCGCCGGCGCATCTGGGGCTGGTGGTTCTTCGACTGGGCCAGCCAGCCCTACAACACGCTGATGCTGACCTTCATCTTCGGCCCCTATTTCGCCAAGGTGGCAAGCGCGCAGTTCATGGCCGAGGGGCTGACCCGCGAGGCCGCCAACGCCCAGGCGCAGGCGCTCTGGGGCTATGGGCTGACCGTCGCCGGGCTGACCATCGCGCTGCTGGCGCCGGTGCTGGGCGCCATCGCCGACAGTTCGGGCCGGCGGATGCCATGGATCTGGGCCTTTTCGCTGGCCTATGTGCTGGGGGCGGCGGGCACCTGGTATACCGCTCCCGAAGGGTTCTCGGCCGTCTGGGCGCTGGTCTTTTTCGGCATCGGCTTCATCGGGATGGAGTTCGCCACCATCTTCACCAATTCCTACCTGCCTGAGTTGGGCCGAAAGAGCCAGCTGGGCCGCATCTCCGGCTCGGGCTGGGCCTTCGGCTATCTGGGCGGTGTGATCGCACTGGCGATCATGCTGCTGGCCTTCCAGGCCGGGGACGAGGGGCGCACCATGGCCGGCATTCCGCCGGTTTTCGGGCTCGATCCCGCCACGGGTGAGGATACCCGCGCGGTGGGGCCGTTCACCGCGATCTGGTATGCGGTGTTCATGGTGCCGTTCTTCCTGTGGGTGCGCGACACGCCCGGATCGGGCCACGGCAACGGCGCACGCCGAGCGCTGCGTGACCTGGGCCGGACCATCACCGGCCTGCCGCGCCATCCCTCGCTGCTGGCCTATCTCGGCTCGTCGATGTTCTATCGCGACGCGCTGAACGGGATGTACACCTTTGGCGGCATTTATGCGGCGGGCGTGCTGGAATGGTCGATCATGGAGATCTGCATCTTCGGCATCATCGCCGCGATCAGCGGGGCGTTCTTCACCTGGGTCGGCGGCTATGCCGACAGCGCCTTCGGCCCCAAGCCGGTGATCGTCGTCTGCTGCCTGACGCTGATGGGCACGGCCGTGCTGATCGTGACGCTCTCGCCGACCTCGGTGCTGGGGGTGAGCGTCGCCGAGGGCTCAGCCCTGCCCGACATCATGTTCTATGTCGCAGGCATCCTGATCGGCGCGGCGGGCGGCTCGCTGCAATCGGCCAGCCGCAACATGCTGACCCGGCAGGGCAACCCGGCGCGCATGACCGAGGCCTTCGGGCTTTATGCTCTGTCGGGCAAGGCCACCACCTTCGTGGCCCCCGCGCTGATCGCCGTTGCCACGGATCTGAGCGGAAATCAGCGCCTGGGCGTCACCCCGTTGATCGGGTTGTTTGCGCTGGGGCTGATCCTGCTAATCTGGGTCCGAGCCGAAGGCGACCACGGCGAGGGAGACCACGCATGACCCCGAAGACCATGCTCGCGACACTGGCGCTGTTCCTGGTGCTCGCCTTGCCGGCAACGGCCGATCCGCTGGCCAAGCAGCTTTTCGGCGCCAAGCGTGACGGCTCCTCTCACAGGGCCGAGCCCTTCGGGAGCTATGCCAAGGGCTGCCTCGCGGGCGGCGTGCAGCTGCCCGAGACCGGCCCCACCTGGCAGGCCATGCGCCTGTCGCGCAACCGCAACTGGGGCCACCCCGAGGCGATCGACTTCGTGCAGGATCTCAGCCGCTTCGCCGCCCGGCAGCGCGGCTGGAGCGGGCTCTATATCGGCGACATCAGCCAGCCACGCGGTGGGCCGATGCTGTCGGGCCATCGCAGCCACCAGATCGGGTTGGATATCGACATCTGGATGCGCCCGGCGAACAACCTGCGGCTGTCGCGGTCCCATCGAGAGAACATCTCGTCGATCTCGCTGCGCCGGGCCGAGGGGGCTTATGTCAACGACAACTGGACCCCGCAGCATCACGCCATTCTCCGCGAGGCGGCCCGGGACCGGCGCACGGCGCGCATTTTCGTCTTTCCCGGCGCCAAGGTCTGGATGTGCAACAACGAGACGGGCAATCGCGCCTATCTGCGCAAGATCCGGCCCTGGTGGGGGCATCACTATCACTTCCATGTGCGCCTCAAATGTCCGCGCGGCGCGCGCGGTTGCGAGGACCAGGCCGCCCCGCCGCGCGGCGATGGCTGTGCCGAGGCGCAGGAATGGGTGAACAACATCCTCAACCCGCCCCCGCCCAAGCCGCGCGATCCCAACGCGCCCGCGCCCAAGCCGCGCCGCGAATACGTCCTGGCAGATCTGCCTCGTCAATGCGCCTCGGTCCTGCAATCGGATTGAGCCTCGCGCTCGCCGCCGCACCGCTCGACGCCGACCCGGCCCGTCTGCTGGGCAGTTTCGACTGGGACGGTGCGGCGCCCTGGTTCGGCGGCTGGTCGGGGCTGGAGCTGTCGGCGGATGGGCGCGAGATGGTCGCGATCAGCGACCGGGGCACGCTCCTGCGCGGCCACCTCCGGCGCGTGGGCGACCGAATCGCGGCGGTCGAGCGGATTTCGACGACCCAGCTCAAGGACACGTCCGGCAGGCCATTGGACGACCGAAGCCGCGATGCCGAGGGGCTTGCGCTTCTGCCCGAGGGCGGCGTGGCGATCAGTTTCGAGGGGGCGCATCGGCTGGACCTCTATCTCGGCGACAGCGACCCCGCCCGCGCCCTGCCGCGCCCGCCGGTGGCCGGCGCGCTGCCCTTCAACGGCGGGTTCGAGGCGCTGGCCGTGGACGAGGAAGGCCGGCTTTACGCGGTGGCCGAGGATCATCTGGACGACCGGGGGCGCATTCCCGTCTTCCTCTGGGACGGGCAGGCATGGTCGCGCCCCTTCACGCTGGAGAAGCGCGGCCGCTTCCTGCCCGTGGGCGCGGATTTCGGCCCGGACGGGCGGTTCTACCTGCTCGAACGCGCCTTCGGGATGACCGGTTTTCGCAGCCGGTTGCGCCGCTGGACCCTGACCGAGGGCGGGGCGACCGGCGAGGCGACGCTGCTGCAAACCGGCGCTCACGACAATCTCGAGGGGCTCGCGATCTGGCGCGACGAGGCAGGCGGGCTGCGCGCCACGATGATCTCGGACGACAACTTCCTGCCCATCCAGCGCAGCGAGATCGTCGAATATGCCCTGCCGGAATAGCTTGCACCGCCGTGCATGAGCGGCTACAGCCCGCCCGTTCGCCATGAGGGCGGACCAAGTCGCCGCAACCTTGTCAAAACGGGCATACCAATGACACGCGCACATCTTCCCGGCATTCTTGCCATGGCTGCCATCGTCGTGGCCTCGAACATCCTGGTTCAATTCCTCCTGCTCGACGGGCTCCTGACCTGGGGCGCCTTTACCTATCCCCTGGCCTTTCTCGTCACCGACGTGATGAACCGCGTCTATGGCGCGGGACCGGCGCGCAAGGTGGTGCTGGCCGGTTTCGTCACCGGCGTGATCTGCTCGCTGATCGGCAGCCAGATCATGCTGGAATACGGCCCCGCCGTGCCGCTGCGCGTGGCCGTCGCCTCGGGCACCGCGTTCCTTCTGGCGCAGCTGACCGACGTGGCCGTGTTCAACCGCCTGCGCGGCGGGCGCTGGTGGCGCGCGCCGCTGGTCTCGACGCTGGTGGGTTCGGCGCTGGATACGGCGCTGTTCTTCACCATCGCGTTTTCGGCCTCTGTGACGCTCTTCGGCGCGGGCGCCGACGCCGCCGTCTCCTGGGCCTGGGAGGAGGTGCCTTTCCTGCTGACCGGCCCCGAAGCGCCGCTCTGGGTCAGCCTGGCCTTCGCCGACTGGCTGGTGAAACTGGCGCTGGCGCTGATCGCGCTGATCCCGTTCCGCCTGATCGTTGCGCGTATGACACGGGGGCCGCTGCTCGCCTGAAGAATTCGTTTTGCGTTTTGGCCGGGCCGTGGCAGGCTGACCGCAACTGCAACAACGGAAAAGGAGGTGATCCAGTGTCGAGAAAGGTATTGGAGCAAGGTGTCGGGACAAGGCCGGAGGGCGCACGCTAGGGCAGCCCTTGGCGGGTTTTCCCCGGTCCGGCAGATGCCTGACCGACCCCGCCTCCAGACGACTTTCGGAAAGGGCCGCGCGGGTTTCCGGGCGGCCCTTTTTCGTGGTGCCGTTTCATGGGAGAAAGGGCCATGCTGCGGATCACCGACACCATATCGCTTCAGGACTGGGAGTTGACCGAACAGTTTGTCCGCGCCTCGGGCCCCGGCGGGCAGAACGTCAACAAGGTCGCCACTGCCGTCGAGCTGCGCTTCGAGGCGGCGCGCTCGCCTTCGCTGCCCGGTCCGGTCAAGGCGCGGCTGAAACGGCTGGCGGGGCGCAAATGGACCGCCGAGGGCGCCATCGTGCTGAAATGCGACGAAACCCGCAGCCAGGCCCGCAACCGCGAGATCGCCCGCGACCGCCTGGCCGAGATGATCCGCGCGGCATTGGTCAAGCCCAAGCGCCGCATCCCGACCAAGCCCACGAAAGGGTCGGAGCGCCGACGCCTCAAGGCAAAGAAGGTGCGCGGCGAGGTCAAGGCCTTGCGCGGCAGGGTGGACGAGGGTTAGGCCTCAGTTCGACCGATCTGCCCGGGCATGGCGCGAGACGCCCCCCACGTCTTGGACAATCAGGTTCTTGCCGTTTTCCAGAAGCTCGAAATCCGCCTTCTCGAGCGTGCCCTTCCAGCCATTGCCGGTGCGTTGCAGCGAGGTCGTCTCGGTTCCGTCGTTCAGGCGGCTCCAGACCAGCTGGGTGCAACTGTCATTGACGGTGAAGTCGCCGTAAACCCCGTGTTCCTTGAACTCATAGCTGCCTCCGGCCCAGGGGCAGTCTTGGGCCAGCGTGGGGGCGGCGGCGACTGTCGCGGCGCAGAGGGTGGCTACGGCAAGCAGGTTTCGCATGGACGGTCATCCTCAAAGGTTGGGTGACCGAAGCTTAGGTCCATCCGGCTGGCCCGCCTAGGGCCTGTGGACATTCATTTTGATGCGATGAGCGCCGCGACAAGGTTCCAGTTAGCGGCATAACTGTTGTCGGTTTTGTCGTAACGTGTTGCGATACCACGGA
>DOIS01000110.1 GCA_003511785.1 Paracoccaceae bacterium | reverse complement strand
TTGAAATCTTTGATTTCAGGCAGCGTTATGTGAGTCAGGTTCAACGCGAAACGATCTAGCGGCCGCTCTCACTCTTGGCGAACCGCGAAGACCCGCGTCCACGTCGCCACCAGAAAGGCCGTGCTGACGCCGAAATTCAACAGCCCCGTAACGGCGGCCAGCGAGGCGAAGATGCGCGATCCCGGCCCCAGCACGATGTCGCCATAGCCGAGCGCGGTATAGGTCACCATCGAGAAACAGACCGCCGTGTTCCAGTCGCCCAACACCTCGCGCCGGTGCAACGCATGGGCCCAGAGCCAGACCTGGAAGGTGTGCGACAGCACGATCGCAAGGATCAGCAGCAGCACCACGGCAAAGGTCCGCCACTGGCGCGGCTTGGGTGCGGCGCGCAGGCCGGCGGATGCCAGGCCACCCGGTCCCGAAGCGGGGACCGGGGTGTCGTGAAAGCTCTGCACCCGGCCCACGCACCAGGTCAGCCAGATGGCGTGGACCACCGAGCAGATCACCAGATAGAAGGTGCCCCAGAAAAGCTGCGTCGCCATCGCCATGCGTCTCTCTTTGCCTCTGGCAGAGGTTATGCAGGATCAGCGGTCGCGCATGCAATCGTCACAGATGCGGCGGAAATTGCGCGCTTTCACGTCCTCTTCGGCGCGGCGCTTGTCCTCGAAGCGTTCCTGCGCCACCTGGCCGTGGCCGCCGCGCGACGTGGGAACGGCGGGCCCGGAGGAGCGTTCGACACCAACCGCGACCGAGCCGCGGATGCTCAGGTTGAACGCCCCGCGCTCCCATTCGAGCCGGGGCGAGGCGCCCTTGAAGCCGCTCATCTCGCGGGCGCGGGCCTCGCAGATGTCCTCGCGCGGGTCGGCGGGCGCGGGCCCGGCCAAAGCGAGGGCGGCCAGAACGGCAAGCAGGCGGTGGCGGCGCAAGGGCAACGAGGGCATCGGCAATCTCCGGTCGGGGTCATCGCGGTGTGACCGCCCGCGCGCCCCGCGTCAATCCCGCGCAGGACGCAAAGGCAAGGACGCGCCGGTCCCCGTACGGGGTTTTCCCGCTGCGCGCGATGCGGCAAAGCTGCGACTGGACAGGCGACTGCCGCGCGCCATGTGATGCGCCACGCCCCCCGCAAGACCCGGAAGGCCCAGATGCTGCTTGAAATCCGCGACGTGGTCAAACGCTATCCCGGCCCGGCCCAGACCCCCCCGGTGCTGCGCGGCGTGTCGCTCACCCTCGGCGAAGGCGAGACGCTGGCGCTGACCGGCGAGAGCGGATCGGGCAAGAGCACGCTTCTGCACCTCGCCGGCGCGCTCGACCGGTTCGAGGCGGGCGAGATCACGCTGGACGGCGTGGCGCTCTCCACCCTCGACGACGCAGGCCGCGCAGGCTTGCGGCGCGACCGGGTGGCGATGGTGTTCCAGCAGTTCAACCTGGTCCCCTCGATGACCGTGGCGCAGAACCTGGCGCTTCAGGCCCGCATGGCCGGGCGCCATGACCCCGACTGGACCGCGCGCCTGGCCGAGCGGCTGGGCCTCGCGGGGCTCGACCGCCGCTATCCCGAGGAGCTCTCCGGCGGCCAGCAGCAGCGCGTCGCCATCGGCCGGGCGCTGGCCCCGCGCCCGCGCCTGATCCTGGCCGACGAGCCCACCGGCAACCTGGATGAGGCCGCCTCGGACGCGGTGATGGGCCTGATGCTGGAGCTGGTGGCCGAGACCGGGGCCGCGCTCTTCATGGTCACCCATTCGCAGCGCCTCGCCGACCGGCTCGACCGGCGCGCGCACCTCTCGGGCGGGCGGGTCGCGTGATGCATCGCGCCGCCCTCGCCGCGCTCTGGTCGCATTGGCGGCGCCACCCGGTGCAGTTGTTGGCGCTGCTGGCAGGGCTGGCGTTGGCCACGGGGTCGTGGTCGGCGGTGCAGGCGATCAACGGCGAGGCGCGCGCCAACTATGCCGAGGCCGCGCGCCAGATGGGTGCGACCGGCGGCGACATCCTGGTGGCGCGCTCGGGCGACATGGAACTCGACACCTATGTGGCGCTGCGCCGGGCGGGCTGGGCGCTGGCGCCGGTGCTGGAGGGGCGCGCCCGGCTGGGCGAGGTGCGGGTCACGGTGCTGGGCGTCGACCTGCTGAACCCCCCGCCCCTGCCCGCGCTGGCCGATCTCGATGCCGACGGCACCGACCCGCTCGAGGCGCTGACCGCGCCGGGGCGGCTCTTTGCCCGGGCTGACCTGGCCGAGCGCCTGGCGGGCGTGCCGGGCCTGCCGCCCGTCACCGTCACGCCCCGCGCGCCGCCCGGCGTGGCGCTCACCGACATATCCACCGCCGCGCGGCTGCTCGACGCCCCTAGCCGGATCAGCCGCGCGGTGATCCTGCCCGACCAGCCGCTCACCCGCGCGCCCCTGGCCGAGGTGGCGCCGGATGTGATCCGCCGTCCCGCGCCGGGCGCGGGCGATGCCGACCGGCTGACCGACAGTTTCCACCTCAACCTCACCGCCTTCGGGCTGCTCTCCTTCGCCGTGGGCCTCTTCATCGTGCACGGCGCCGTGGGCCTGGCCTTCGAGGAACGGCGCGGAGTGATCCGCACCCTGCGCGCCCTGGGCCTGCCGCAGCGCAGCCTGGTGGCGCTGGTGCTGGGCGAGCTGATGGCGCTGGCGCTGGCCGGGGGCGCGCTGGGGCTGGTGCTGGGCTACCTGGTGGCGGCGGCGCTGCTGCCCGACGTGGCCGCGACCCTGCGCGGGCTCTACGGCGCGCCGGTCACGGGTGGGCTGGCGCTGCGCCCGGGCTGGATCGCGGCGGGGCTGGGCATGGCGGTGCTGGGCACGGGTGCCGCCAGCGCGCAGGGGCTGGGCCGGGTCATTCGCATCCCGCTCCTGGCCGCGGGCGGCAGCCGCGCATGGGCCACGCAGAGCGCCCGC
>DOIS01000224.1 GCA_003511785.1 Paracoccaceae bacterium | reverse complement strand
GACCAGATCGCGTTGCCGCTGGTGATCCACTCCTTCGGCGGCGGCCGCGACACTCTGCCCGGCGGGCTTCTCGATGGCGAGATCACCTGCCACTACAGGCTCTTCCCGCTGCTCTACGCGCGCGAGAGCGACAGGGTGGCCGAGGTGCTGGAAGAGGTGGCCGCGCCCAACAAGCTCAAGAAACTGCTCAAGGGCCATGAGCCGATCAAGCGGCTGGTCTATCAGGGGCGCGGACAGAAGGTGCGCGCCATGTTCGACCGCGAGAACCTGCCGCGCCGCGAACAGGCGATCCGCAACCAGATCAAGAACGCGGGCTTCTGGATGCGCTGAGGCGGGACGCACGCGCCCCGCCCCTGCTTCTTTCGGGTTTGCATACACCCCGGGGGGTGCGGGGGGCAGAGCCCACCGCCGGCGCGACGCGGACCCCGCGGCGCAACCGTCACAGGGGGCAAACCGCCCCGATCAGGCGGGCTTGGCCAGCAGCGTATAGGAGGAGATCATCTCGTCCTGGACCTGGGCGCGCTGGATCTTGCCCTTCTCGTCCCGGGCGCTGCGGGCACCGGCGGCGCGCTTGACCAGGCGGCCGAGTTGCTGGTTCAGGGCCACGCGCTCGCGGGCGGCGCGCTTGGGCTGCTCGCCGGTGTCACCCACGGCCACGGCATAGGTGTCCCTGAACTCCGGCTCGGCGGCCAGGCTCTTCATCACCGACAGGATGAAATGCGGCTCGAACTTGCCGGCCGCGTCCAGTTCCTTGGCGCGGGTCACGGCGGCGTCGATCACCGCGCGGCGCGCGGCGATGCGGCGGGCCAGCGGATCGTCGGCGGGCGCGGTGGCGAGAACGTGGTTCTCGACCAGTTTCTGCATGAAATGGCCCATGTCCATGCCCTCGGCCTTGGCCTGGGCTGCGATGTGACGGCGCACGTCGCCCTGAAGGGCGAAGGTGACGCGGTTGGCCTCTTCCTGTTTTTGCAGGCGGGCCTTGCGCTGCGCGGCGCGGGCCTTCTTGGCCTCGGCGTCGGGAGCGGTGGGTTTTTCCAGTGTTTTCATTGCGGCCATCTCGGGACCTCCAGGTTGGAACATACCGACTCTGTATGTTAATCGCGCCCGCCTGCCAACATAGTTTCACTGTATGTTGAGCCGTGCGGGGCGGCGCTCCTCACATGGCGCGAACCGAATGCGACGCGGGCGCTGTTGTCTTGGCGCGGGCAATCTTCTACCCCTTTCAGCCACCTTCTACCCCTTTCAGCCACCATCCAAAGGCTGCTTTCACCCCAGGGAGAGCCCCCATGTCCGACACGCCCCAATACGGCTTCGACACGCTTCAGATCCACGCGGGCGCCCGCCCCGACCCGGCCACCGGGGCGCGGCAGACGCCGATCTACCAGACCACGGCCTATGTCTTCCGCGACGCCGATCACGCCGCCGCGCTGTTCAACCTTCAGGAGGTGGGCTACATCTATTCGCGCCTCACCAATCCCACCGTCGCCGTGTTGCAGGAGCGCCTGGCGACGCTGGAAGGCGGGGTCGGCGCGGTCTGCTGCTCGTCGGGGCACGCGGCGCAGATCATGGCGCTGTTCCCGCTGATGGGGCCGGGCAAGAACGTGGTCGCCTCGACCCGGCTTTACGGCGGCACGATCACGCAGTTCTCCCAGACCATCAAGCGCTTCGGCTGGTCGGCGAAATTCGTCGATTTCGACGATCTGGACGCGGTGCGCGAGGCGATCGACGACGACACCCGCGCCATCTTCGGCGAGTCGATCTCGAACCCCGGCGGCTATGTCACCGACATCCGCGCCGTGGCCGACGTGGCCGATGCGGCGGGGCTTCCGCTCATCATCGACAACACCTCGGCCACGCCCTACCTCTGCCGCCCGATCGAGCAGGGCGCCACGCTGGTGGTGCATTCACTGACCAAGTTCCTGACCGGCAACGGCACCGTGACCGGCGGCGTGATCGTCGATTCGGGTCAATTCGACTGGTCGGCCAGCGACAAGTTCCCCTCGCTCAGCGAGCCCGAGTCCGCCTATCACGGGCTCAAGTTCCACGAGACCTTCGGGCCGCTGGCCTTCACCTTCCACGGTATCGCCGTGGGGCTGCGCGATCTCGGCATGACGCTGAACCCGCAATCGGCGCATTACACGCTGATGGGGATCGAGACGCTGAGCCTGCGCATGGAGCGCCACGTGCAGAACGCCGAGACGGTGGCGAAATGGCTGGAGAACGACCCCCGCGTGGCCTCTGTCACCTATGCCGGGCTCGACAGTTCGCCCTATGCCGAGCGGGTGAGCCGCTGCTATCCCAAGGGCGCGGGCGCGCTCTTCACGGTGCAGCTCAAGGACGGCTATGACGCCTGCGTGAAGCTTGTCGACAGCCTCGAGATCTTCAGCCACGTGGCCAACCTGGGCGACACGCGCTCGCTCATCATCCACTCGGCCTCGACCACGCACCGGCAATTGACGCCCGAGCAGCAGGAGGCCGCCGGCGCCAGCCCCGACATGGTGCGCCTGTCGATCGGGATCGAGGATGCAAGCGACCTGATCGCCGATCTCGACCAGGGCTTGGCCAAGGCCACCGCCTGAGCCCGGCCGGGCGGCCCCGATCCGGGGCCGCCCCTGCCGTCACGCAATCCTCACTCGCCGATGGCGAAGACCATCGAGACCTGCGCCTGGACCGAGACCTCGCCCGAGGCCACCGGCATGTCGGCGCCGCGCGCGGCGGCCATTTCCATCATCACCGGCTGCGGCCGCCCGCCATGTTCCGAGATCGACAGCACCGGCCCCAACGGCACACCCGCCGCCTCGGCCAGGGTCTGGGCCTTGACCGTCGCGTCGCGCACCGCCGCGCGGCGGGCTTTCTCGACCAGCGGGCCGGGCTGCTGCACGTCGAAGCGCAATCCGTTGAATTCATTGGCGCCGTCGGCGATCACCGCGTCCAGGATCCGGCCCAGATCCTCCAGCGCGCGGACCCGGACCATGACGATGTTGCTGGCCGAGAAGCCGGTGATCTCGTTGACGCGCCGGCCCTCGCCATCCGGGCGCTGCGACCAGACCGGGTTCAGCGTCAGGCGCTGGGTCTGCATGTAGCGCCGCTCAAGCCCCAGCTCGTCCAGCCGCGCCAGGATCGCCGCCACCGCGTCGCTGGTGGCGTCCATCGCCGCCCGGGCCTCGGTGTCCTGGCTGGTCACGCCCAGCCGGATGGTGGCCATGTCGGGCGCGGCCTCGACGCTGCCCTCGCCGGTCACCGAGATGGTGCGCCGCGTGTCCTCGGCCGACGCCGCGGTCGCCAGTGCGGCCAGCGCCGCCGACAGAATGAGTCCGATCAGAAATGAGCCTTGTTTCACCGTGTCTCTCCCTTGGGGTGGTGGGTCCGCCCGGGCCATGCGTCAGGCGCCCGGGCCGGGTCGTGGGGTCCGTGATACGGCCTAGATGGGCACGGGCGGCAATATCCCGCAAGCTCCGGACCAGCCTTTTCCTTTTCCTCGACCCTGTCCTGCTTTAGGGTTATCCGGTGCGGGGGCTGCCCGCATGGGGACGGGGCAAGAGACGACCGGACGATGAAGCCCAAATTCGCGCTGACGCTTTCCTTCGACGGGATCTCCCTGCTGCACCGGGCGGCGGGGGGCTGGCGGCTTGTGGGCGAGGTGGCGCTGGACGGGCCTGACCTGGGCGCCGCGCTGGCCGGGCTGCGCGAGAAGGCGCTCAAGCTCGAGCCGGGCGGGATCACCACCAAGCTGGTCATCCCCAACGAGCAGATCCGCTATGACACGATCGAGCGGGTGCCCACCGACGAGATCGAGCGCGACATCATGGTGCGCGCGGCGCTGGACGGGGCGACCCCCTACCCGCTGGACGCGCTGGCCTATGACACCACCGTCGAGGGCGGGCGGCTGCATATCGCCGTCGTCGCGCGCGAGACCCTGGCCGAGGCCGAGGCCTTCGCCGTGGAGCATCGCTTCGACCCGGTCAGCTTCGTGGCGATCCCCGGCGAGCACGCCTTCACCGGCGAGCCGTTCTTCGGCCCCACCGAGCATGCGCGCAGCCTTTCCGGCGTGGACAGGGTCGAGGCCGACGGCATCGCCGTGGTGGTCATCGGCCCGGCCAAAATCCCCGGCGTGGCCGCCGAGCCCGAGCCGGTCCAGGTGCCGCCGCCCGCCCCCGAGCCGCCGCC
>DOIS01000171.1 GCA_003511785.1 Paracoccaceae bacterium | reverse complement strand
CCTCTACCTCTACCTATGGCTTTGGAAATGCGCCGGCGAGCATCTCTATTGGCGTCTACGTTTCTCCCAAGGTCGGATGACGGTCATTTTACAAAGGGTTAGCTCGTGGGGTGTCCGCCCAGAACGCTCCTCCGCTACCAGATCCCCCTCAAACTCGTCTCTCAAGCCCGGGTTTCACCATGCGACCGGTCGCGGCGCGCCGCCTTGTGTCCGGCTGCCTGCGGGGCGGGCGGGGGCGTGTGGTGTTTTCAGAATCTTAAGAAAACCATCACCGAACTGTCACAGCCGAAGGGCAGGTTGGCGCCGTGCGGATTTCGCACGACCGACCGGAATGGTGGCAGCCGCCCCTTCCCCAACCCCTTGCTGTGCACCGGGTGCGCAAGCCGCACCCGTGACCGGAGACACGACATGAAGAACATCCTTTTCACGACGGCAATCGCCTCGTTCGGCCTCGTCGCCGGCGCGGCTCTGGCCCAGACCGAGATCACCTGGTGGCACGGCATGGGCGGCCATCTGGGCGATGTCGTCAACAAGGTCGCCGAAGGTTTCAACGAGAGCCAGGACGCCTATTCGATCACCCCGGTGTTCAAGGGGTCCTACGAGGAAACCCTGACCGGCGCCATCGCCGCGTTCCGGGCCGGTGAACAGCCCAACATCGTGCAGGTGTTCGACGCGGGCGCCGCGACCGTGATCGGCGCGCGGGGCGCGACCATCGCCGTTCAGGATCTGCTGGAAAGCAGCGGCGCGGGCTTCGACATCGAAGCCTACATCCCCGGCGTGCGCTACTTCTATGCCGACAGCGACGGCAAGATGATCGGGATGCCGTTCAACTCCTCCTCGCCGGTGCTCTACTACAACGCCGACGCCCTGGCCGAAGCCGGCGTCACGCCGCCCGCGACCTACGAGGAATTCGAGCAGATCGCCCCGGCGCTGCGCGAGGCGGGCTATACCCCGCTGGTCCAGACGCACCTGCCCTGGGAATTCGTCGAGAACTTCCATTCGCGCCACAACCTGCCCTTCGCCACCAACGACAACGGCTATGCCGGCGCCGAGGGCACCGAGATCCTCATCAACTCGCCGGAGATGGCGATGCACTTCACCAAGGTGAAGGAATGGCTGGATGCCGGTCTGTTCGGCTTCCACGGCACGTCCTGGGACGACAACAAGGCGCATTTCCTTGACGGCTCGGCCGCCATGTATATCGGCTCGTCGGGCGATTTCGGCGGGCTCGAGGCGATGGACCTGCCGTTCGAGTGGGCCTCCACCTTCCTGCCCTACTGGGAAGCGATCACCGAAGAGGGCTATCAGTCCTTCATTGGCGGTGCCGCGCTTTTCGCCATGTCGGGCCATTCCGACGAGGAAAACGCCGCCTCGGCCGCCTTCTTCGAATACCTGACCTCGCCCGAGGTGCAGTACATGTGGCACCGCGAAACCGGCTATGTGCCGATCACCTCGGCCGCCTATGAACTGGCCCGCGAGGACGGCCATTACGACCGCTTCCCCGCCGCCGAAACCGGCATCAAGCAGCTGATGCTGCGTTCGGGCGAGAACACCGCCGGCTATCGGATGGGCTTCTACGTCCAGATCCGCGATGTCCAGAACCGCGAACTGTCGCGGTTCCTGAACGGTGAGACCAGCATCGAGGACGCCTTGGCGACCATCGAATCGGAAGGCAACGAGCTGCTGGACCGTTTCGCCCGGACCGCCACGAACTGAGCCGTCCCCCCGAGGGCCGACGGCGGCCGCGCCCCCCGCGCGGCCGCCGCATCCGTTCAAGGACCGTCACCCATGAAACGCGCCGGTTTCGCCAACCCGTGGCTCCCCGTGCTGCTGCTTCTGCCGCAGCTGACGATCATCTGCCTGTTCTTCTACTGGCCCGCATGGCAGGCCGTCCGGTCCTCCTTCTTCCTCGAGGACCCCTTCGGCTTCGGCGAGACCTTCGTCGGGTTGCAGAACTACACGCGGCTTCTCGACAGCACGCAATACATGAAGAACGCCTGGTTCACCCTGTGGTTCTCGGCCGTGGTGACGGCGCTTTCGCTGGGCATCGCGCTGCTTCTGGCGGTCAAGGCCGACAGCGTGCTGCGCGGGGCCAGGACCTACCGCACGCTGCTGATGTGGGTTTATGCGGTGGCGCCGCCGGTGGCGGGGTTCATCGCGCTGATCGTGTTCAACCAGCGCTGGGGCCCGTTGACCGAGTTCTTCGCCCAGTTCGGCTGGGAGATCCGCATCCGGCTGGAGTATTTCGACACCGCCTTCGCCATGATCGTGGCCAGTGTCTGGAAACAGGTGCCGGTCAATTTCATCTTCTTCCTGTCGGGCCTGCAATCCATTCCCCCGGCGGTGCGCGAGGCGGCCATGATCGACAACCGCTCGGCGGTGTCGCGGTTCTGGACCGTGACCTTCCCGCTGCTGGCGCCGACCGGGTTCTTCCTGCTCATCATAAACATCACCTATTCGCTGTTCGACACGTTCGGCATGATCGACACCATCCTGCGCAATAATCCCGGCGACCAGCCCGTGACCCTGGTCTATCAGGTCTACCTCGACGGGTTCCGCGGCCAGGACATCGGCGGCTCGTCGGCGCAGTCGGTCGTGCTGATGGTGCTGGTGCTGGCCCTGACCGTGTTCCAGTTCCGCCTGGTCGAACGGCGCATCCACTACACCTGAGGCGCGGCATGGCCCATATCCCAACCACTTCCGACCGGGCGCCCGCCCCCGCGCGGCTTCTCGCCGCCGGGCGCCGCCGCGCCCCGCGCATCCGCTGGGGCGGGCTGGTCGATCATCTCGTGCTGATCGCGGGGGCGCTGTTCATGCTGGCGCCATCGCTCATGTTGCTGCAGATGAGCACGATCCCCGACGAGCAGATCATGCGCACCGGCCCGTCCTTCCAGATCGGCGACAGGTTCCTGCCCAATCTCGACAAGGCGCTGAACGAGAGCATGAGCTTCTCGGGCGAGACCACGGGGCGGAACATGTTCCGCAACTCGATGATCCTGGGCTTCGGCTTTGCCATCGGCAAGATCGTCATCGCCATGATGGCGGCCTATGCCATTGTCTATTTCCGGCTGCGCTTCGCCATGCTGGCCTTCTGGCTGATCTTCACCACGTTGCTCTTGCCGCTCGAGGTGCGGATCGTGCCGTCCTACGAGATCACGCAGCAGCTGGGGCTGCTGAACACCTGGACCGGCCTGATCGTGCCGCTGATCGCCTCGGCCACCGCGACCTTCTTCTTCCGGCAGTATTTCCTGTCGGTGCCCGAAGAGCTGGTCGAGGCGGCGCGGATCGACGGGGCCGGTCCGATCCGGTTCTTCCTGGACATCCTGGTGCCGCTGTCGCGGACCATGGTCGCGGCAATGTTCATCATCATGTTCGTCTATGGCTGGAACCAGTATCTCTGGCCCACCATGATCTCGACCGAAGAGGGCAGGTTCACCCTGGTTCAGGGGATCAAGCAGATCACCCAGGGCCTCGAGGGCGGGCATATCCCCGAGTTCGGCCGGTCCAACATCCTGGCCATCCTCGCGGTGCTGCCGCCGGTGCTGGTCGTGGTGTTCTTCCAGCGCTGGTTCGTCAAGGGCCTGACCGACACCGACAAGTGATCCCGCGCGGGCGGCGGGAACAGGCAGAGAAGAAGGAAAATGCAATGGCACGTGTCGCACTCGATCGCGTCCGCAAGGTCTATCGCAACGGTTTCGAGGCGGTCAAACCCGCCTCGTTCGAGATCGCGGACGGGGAATTCCTGGTGCTGGTCGGCCCGTCGGGCTGTGGCAAGTCCACGCTCCTGCGAATGGTCGCCGGGCTCGAGGACATCACCGAGGGGTCGCTCTCGATCAACGGGCGCGAGGTCAACGGGGTCGATCCGGCCGAGCGCGACATCGCCATGGTGTTCCAGAACTACGCGCTCTACCCGCACATGACCGTGCGTCGCAACATCGCCTACGGGCTGAAGAACCGGGGCATGGCGAAGGACCGGATCGCCGCCAAGGTGCAGGAGGCGGCGCGGATGCTGAACCTGACCGAGCATCTCGACCGCAAGCCGTCGCAACTCTCCGGCGGTCAGCGCCAGCGCGT
This sequence comes from Paracoccaceae bacterium, assembly GCA_003511785.1. GTDB lineage: Bacteria > Pseudomonadota > Alphaproteobacteria > Rhodobacterales > Rhodobacteraceae > UBA7951. The sequence continues at coordinate 1,630 of DOIS01000171.1, read as the reverse complement.
CGCCATGGGCCGCGCCATCGTCCGCGACCCCGCGCTGTTCCTGTTCGACGAGCCGCTGTCGAACCTCGATGCCAAGCTGCGCAACCAGATGCGCATCGAGGTCAAGGCGCTCCAACGCCGCCTGGGCGTGACCTCGATCTATGTGACGCATGACCAGGTCGAGGCGATGACCATGGCCGACCGCATCATCGTTCTGAACGCCGGCCGGATCGAGCAGATCGGCACCCCGTCCGAGATCTACCACTCGCCCGCCTCCGTGTTCGTCGCGAGCTTCATGGGGGCGCCGCCGATGAACCTGATGCGAGGCGCGATCGAGACCGGCGCGGTGCGCCTGTCCGACGGCACCGCGCTGATGCAGGCACCGGCGGGCCGCGGCGGAGCGGTGACGCTGGGTATCCGGCCCGAGGACGTGCATGTCGGCGAGGGGCCCGCGGATTTCGACGTGGCGCTGGTCGAGGAACTGGGCGCGCATCGGCTGCTGCACGGCGAGGTGGCAGGACAGCCCTTCACCGCGCATGTGCTCAAGGACTCGCCACTGGGCCCCGGCCGGCATCGCATCGGGCTTCCGGCCGGGGCGCTGTCGCTGTTCGATCCCGACACCGGCGTGCGGCTGTGACCGGCGGGCTGGACCCGGCGGCCTCGGAGATCCGGGTGGTCGAGGCTCTGCCAGAGGTGCCCGCGACGGTGCGCGAGCGCCTGGCGCGGGGGCCGCGCACCGCCGAGGCGCATCGCGCGATAATGGCCGAGGTGCCCGCGATGCGGATGGTGCAGCGCGGCGGCGGCGCCTCGGCCGCAGTCCTGCCGGAGACGCTCTCGGTCGTGGCCTGGAACCTCGAGCGGTGCCTCTTTCCCGAGGCCAGCGCCGCGCATCTGGCCGAGGCGGCCCCGGACGTGGTCCTGTTGTCCGAGATGGATCACGGCATGGCCCGCACCGGCCAGCGCCACACCACGGCGGCCATGGCCGGGGCGATGGGCATGACCTATGCCTACGGGGTCGAGTTCTTCGAGATGGGCCTGGGCGGCCCGACCGAGCGGCGCTTTTGCGAGGACACCGGGAATGCGCTGGGCTGGCACGGCAACGCGATCCTGGCCCGGGCGCCGCTGCGGCGCGTGACGCTGATCCGGCTGGACGATCATGGGCATTGGTATGTCACCGGCTCCGGCGCGGACCCGGGACAGCCTCGCCTGGGCGGCCGCATGGCGCTGGCCGCCGAGATCGCGACGGAGGCCGGGCCGGTCTGCTTCGTCTCGACGCATCTCGAAAGCAACGCGGGTACCGCGCACCGGGCGGGACAGATGGGGCGCCTGCTGGACGCGATCGACCGCTTCGCCCCGGGGATGCCGGTTCTGATCGGAGGCGATCTGAACACCGGCAACCATCTTCCGCCCGCCTTCGACTGGCGCGACGAGAGCCTGTTCGCATTGGCCGAGCGGCGGGGCTATTCCTGGGCCTTCACGGCAGAGGGGCCGACCACGCGGCCCAGCCTGATCTCGCCTGATGCAACGCGGGTGATGAAGCTCGATTGGTTCGCCGGGCGGGGGCTGGAGGTGCTGCACCGGGCCGTGCTGCCGGCGATCGCCGCGACGGGGCAGCCCTTGTCGGATCACGACGCGGTCCACTGCCGCGCCC
>DOIS01000243.1 GCA_003511785.1 Paracoccaceae bacterium | reverse complement strand
GACGGCTCGGACGCCTGGGCCACCCCGGTGCTCGACTACGACGAGGCACGCGCGCATCCGCACATGAAGGCGCGCGCGGCAATCGTCGAGGCGGGTGGTTTCAAGCACCCCAACATCGCGCCGCGCCTCTCGGCGCATCCCGACCCCTTCACCCCGCCCGCCATCGCCCCGAAAGGGGCCGGTACCGGCACCATTCTGAAATCGCTGGGCTATGACGACGATGCCATCGCCCGGCTGGACGCCGGCCCGGAGGACCAGACCCCGCGTCTGGTCCCCTGACCGAGGAGGAGAACACCCATGGCAGAAGCTGCCTTCATCTATGAGGCGATCCGCACGCCCCGATCCAAGGGCAAGCCCGACGGAACCTTGAACGAGGTCAAGCCCATCGACCTGGTCACGACGCTCTTGCGCGAGATGACCGCGCGGCACGATTTCGACACCGCGCGGGTCGATGACGTGATACTGGGCTGTGTCGGCCCCGTGATGGAGCAGGGCTCGGTCCTGCCCAAGATCGCGTTGCAAAAAGCGGGGTGGGACGAGACCGTGGCGGGGGCCTAGGTCAACCGCTTCTGCGCCAGCGGTCTGGACACGTTCAACACCGCCGCGGCCAAGATCGCCTCGGGCTGGGAGGACCTGGTCTGCGCCGGCGGGTTCGAGAGCATGAGCCGCGTGCCCATGGGCGCCGATGGCGGCCCCTTCGCCGAGGACCCGGAAACCAACCTGGCCACCGGCTTCGTGCCCCAGGGCATCGGCGCCGACCTGATCGCCACCATCGACGGCTATTCCCGCGACGATGTGGATGCGGTCGCCGTGGCCTCGCAGAAGAAGGCCGCCCACGCCCAGGCGCAGGGCTGGTTCGACCGCTCGGTGGTGCCGGTGCGCGACGAGAACGGGGTGGTGATCCTCGAGCGCGACGATTTTCTCAAGCCCGATACCGACATGCAGACGCTTGGCGCGTTGAAACCCAGCTTCGCGGCGATGGGGCAGTTCGGTTACGACGCAGTGGCGCTGGCGAAATACACCCATGTGCCGCGCATCGACCACGTGCACACGCCGGGCAATTCCTCGGGAATCGTGGAGGCGCTTCGCTGATCCTGCTGGGCAATGAACAGGCTGGCAAGGAACAGGGGCTGACACCGCGCGGGCGGGTCCTGTCCGTGGCGCTGACCGGGACCGAGCCGACGATCATGCTGACCGGGCCGGGGCCGGCCTCGAAAAAGGCGCTGGCCAAGGCGGGGCTGACCATCGACGACATCGACCCTGTCGAGATCAACGAGGCCTTTGCCTCGGTCGTGCTGCGCCTGCAGAACGATCTGAAGGTGCCCGACGAGAAGCTGAACGTGGTGGGCGGCGCGATCGCCATGGGGCACCCGCTGGGCGCGACGGGCGGCTGCCTGGTCTCGACCATGCTGGACGAGTTGGAGCGGCGCGGGCTGAAACGCGCGCTCATCTGCATGTGCGTGGGCGGCGGCATGGGCATCGCCTCGATCATCGAGAGGGTTTGAGCATGAGCTACAGGTTCGAGAGCGAATACAGCTATGAAAAAGACGCCGACGGCATCGTGACCTACACGATGGATTGCTCGGGCCAATCCGCCAACACCATGAACCAGGGGTGGTATGACGGCATCTGCGAGGTGCTCGACCGGCTCGAGGCCGAAGAGGGGCTGACCGGGGTGGTGATCGCCTCGGCCAAGAAGACCTTCTTCGCCGGGGGCGACCTGGGCTCGATGCTGGCCTCCGACCCGGCGCCGGAGGCGCTGTTCCAATGGGTGGAAAAGTTCAAGGCACCCTACCGCCGGCTGGAGCGGCTGAAGGTGCCGGTCGCGGTGGCGATCAACGGCGCAGCCCTGGGCGGAGGGTACGAGATCTGCCTGGCCGCCAATCACCGCGTGATCGTGGACGACCCGAAGGCAAAGGTGGGCCTGCCGAAGTCGGCCTCGGCCTGCTGCCGGGCGCGGGCGGCGTGGTGCGCCTGACCTACAAGCTGGGGCTGGAACGCGCCCTGCCCTACCTTCTGGAAGGCAAGCGGCGCGACCCACAGAAGGCTTTGGCCGAAGGGCTGGTCGATGAGGTGGTCGAGAACCGCGAGGCGCTGACCCCCGCCGCGAAAGCGTGGATCAAGGCCAACCCCGAAGCGCATACCCAGCCCTGGGACCAGAAGGGCTTCCGCTTTCCCGGCGGCGACGCGACCTCGCCCAAGGTGCGGCAGGTCGCCGTGGCCGCGCCGACGATGCTGTTCCAGAAGACGCGCGGGTTGATGCCCGCGCCGGAGAAGATCCTCGACATCGCGGTGAACGCCATGCGCAATAGCTTCGATAGCGCGCTGCGCGTCGAAAGCCGGGGCTTCACTGCGCTCCTGGGCGGGCCGCAGTCGCGCGCGGCGATCAACACCTTCTTCTTCGGGATGCAGGCGATCAAGAGCGGCAAGGTCCGCCCCGAGGGCGAGCGCTGGCAGGCCCGGACCAGCACGGTTCTGGGCGCGGGCATGATGGGCGGCGGCATCGCCTATGCCCATGCCGCGCGCGGGCTGCCCGTGGTTCTCAAGGACCGCGATTTGGCCGCAGCCGAGAAGGGCAAGGGCTATTCCGCCACCATCACCGGCAAGGCGGTGAAGCGCGGGCGGATGAGCGAGGCGGATCAACAGGCCCACATGGACCGGATCACCGCGACCGATGATTACGCCAAGGCCGGTGGAGCCGATGTGATCGCCGAGGCGGTGTTCGAGGAGATCGGCGTCAAGGAACAGGTCATAAAGGAAAGCTTCGGCCTTCTGTCAGAGGACGGCATCTACGGCTCGAACACCTCGACCCTGCCGATCAGCTTCCTGCAAACCTTCGCCCCCGACCCGTCGCGTTTCATCGGGCTGCATTTCTTCAGCCCGGTGGACAAGATGAAGGTGGTGGAGATCATCGTGGGCCGCGACACCTCCGAGGATACGCTGCGTAAGACGTATGATTATGTGCAGCAGATCGGCTACATGCCCATCGTGGTCAACGATGCGCGGGGCTTCTTCACCAGCCGCGTGTTCTCGACCTATCTCGACGAGGGGCTGATGCTTCTGCGCGACGGCATGGACCCGGTGGCGATTGAGCGCGCGGGCTGGAAGGCCGGGATGCCGGTCGGCCCGTTGCAGGTCCATGACGAGGTGTCGATGGAACTGACGCGCAAGATCACCGCCACCCATCGCGATCTCGACAAGCTGTTGGGCGAGAACACCGAGTTCGGCAAGGACAACGTGGGCGTCTATGAAATCGCGTCCAAGATGTGCGAACTGAGCCGGCGCGGGCGGCACTGGGACGGCGCGGGGTTTTACGACTATGACGAGGCCGGCAACCGCACCCTGTGGGACGGGCTGGGCCAGTTCGTGGTCGAGGACCGCGACGTGCCGATGGGCGATGCGATGGACCGGCTGATCTATCGCCAGACCATCGAGACGCTGCGTTGCCTGGACGAGAACGTACTCAGGACCGAGGTTGAAGGCAATCTCGGCTCGATCTTCGCCATCGGCTTTCCGGCCTACACCGGCGGGGCGCTACAATTCATCCGCATGACCGGGCTCGAGGCGTTCAAGGCCCGCGCCGATGCGCTTGCCGATGCCTATGGAGAGCGGTTCCGGGTCAGCGATGGGCAGATGGCGCTGCTGGCCGACAAGGCGGCCGTGGCGGCGGAATAGGGCGGGCCAAGCGAATTCGAGATCGCTTGGCGCCCCCGATTGCGGGCGGCATCACGCCCCGAAGCGTGCGAGGAAGGTTTCTACCGCCTCGCGCGCCACGATGTCGATTTCCTCTTCGGTGAACTCCGACTGGATACCGAACACTGCGCGGGTCCACAGGTCGGCCTTGCACAGTTCCGAGAACTGCTCGGCTGCCATCTCGTGATCCTCCACGCGCAACTCGCCGCGCTGGGTGGCGGCGCGAAGGAACGCGGCGATCCGGTCGCGCCCCATGCGCGGTCCGCTGACATAGAACTGACGACCCAGTTCGGGAAACCGCTCGCGCTCGGCCACACAGATACGGAACACCTGCTGCGCGAAATCCGACAGGAGAAAGCCCGTGATGTGCCGCGCCGCGACGGCCAGCACTTCGCGGGCCGGGCGGCTTTCGTCGATATTGCCCATGATCCTGTCGGCCATGTGGCCGCACTCAATGGTCGCCACCTCGAGAAACAGCAGCCGCTTGTCGGGAAAATAGCTGTAAAGCGTTGCCTTGGAGACCCCGGCCTCGCGGGCGATCTCATCGACGCTCGCTCCCTCGAACCCGTCGGCCATGAAGACCCGGCGCGCGCCATCCAGCACCTGGGTGAACTTGCGCCCGGTTCGGACAACTCCCGCCTCGTCCTTCATGCCTGCCTCCTCCA
>DOIS01000234.1:5491-6108 GCA_003511785.1 Paracoccaceae bacterium | reverse complement strand
GTGCTGGAACATGGCGGCGAATACGGGGCGGACATGCGCGCCGTCCCGCCGGTCGAGCGGGAATGACCGCGCAGGCGGCATATCTGCCGGACGGGCGGCTGCACCTGCATCACGGACCCATCGACCTGGTGATCGGCGCCGAGGGACCGGGGCGCGGGGCGGCGTTGGCGGGGGCGGAAGCCTGCTTCGCCCGAGTGCTGGAGGAGCTTGTGGCGGAGTTGCCGCGCCTGCGCCGCCCGGTCGATGCGGGCGCGCCTGCGAAAGGCGCCGTCGCCCGGGCCATGCAGGCTGCAACGCACCCCTTCGCTGCCGAGACCGTGACCCCCATGGCCGCCGTGGCCGGGGCGGTGGCCGATCACCTGCTGAAGGCGATGGTGCAGTCGGGTGGCCTGACCCGCGCCCATGTCAACAACGGCGGCGACGTGGCGTTGCACCTCGCGCCGGGCGAGACCGTGACCGCCGCCATGGCGGGCATCCCAGGCGGGCGGGTGCGCATCGCGGCCGCGGACCCGGTGCGCGGCATCGCCACCTCGGGCTGGCGCGGGCGCAGCCTGTCGCTCGGCATTGCCGACAGCGTCACCGTGCTCGCCGCCAGCGCCGCCGCCGCCGATGCCGCC
>DOIS01000234.1:0-5245 GCA_003511785.1 Paracoccaceae bacterium | reverse complement strand
CTTCTCCTCCTCCTCCGCCGCCTCCTTCTCCGCCTTCTCCTTCGCCTCCGCCGCCCGCGATGCCGCCGCCACGCTGATCGCCAACCATGTCGATTTGCCCGGCCACCCCGCCATCGCCCGCCGCCCGGCCCGCGATCTGTCGCCCGACAGCGACCTGGGCCGCCGCCTCGTGACGGTGGGGGTGGGTGCGCTCACGACCGACGAGACCGCCGCCGCGTTGGACACGGGCGCGCGGTTCTCAGAACATGCCCGTGCGCGCGGGCTGATCCATGCCGCCTTCCTGGCGCTGAACGGCAGCCATCGCACGGTGGGCGCCGCGCCTGCCCTTCCCGAGAAAGAGACGCTTCATGCCTGATTTCGCCCTGCGCAAAATCCTGACTTTCGCCGAGGACATCCACCACGACGGCGGCCCCGCGCCGGAGGCGCCACGCCGCCGCGCCGCGGTCGTGGCGCTGGTGCGCAACCCTTTTGCCGGGCGTTATGCCGACGATCTGCAACCGGCGATGGAGGACCTCAAGCCGCTGGGCCTGCTGATGACCGACATGCTGATCGCCGCCATGGGCGGGGCCGAGGGGATCGGCGGATACGGAAAGGCCGGTCTCGTGGGCGAGGCGGGCGAGCTGGAGCACACCGCGCTCTGGCAGGTGCCGGGCGGCTATGCCATGCGCGAACGCCTCGGCGCGGCCAAGGCGATCGTGCCCTCCTCGATGAAGATGGGCGGGGTGGGCACGCGCGTCGACGTGCCGCTGGGCCATATCAACGCGGCCTATGTGCGCAGCCATTTCGACGCGATGGAGGTCGGCGTGCCGGACGGGCCGCGCGCCGACGAGCTGCTGTTCGCGCTGGCCATGGAGCGCGGGCCGCGCATCCATCACCGCATGGGCGGGTTGCAGGCGGACGAGGTCAACGGCGAGGACGGGCTGCGCTGACGCGGCGGGCCGGGGCAGGGGGCCTTGCGCCATTGGAGGCGTGCGGGCCTGCCGGGCGCTTTCGGGTCCGGTCGGAAGAAAGCGCGGGGCCGCGCCGTGCATCTTCTCGCGCGGCCGTGATAAGGTCGCGCCAACCCTGAATTGGAGATTCGCATGGCACTGACACTCAGGCAGATGATGGACGGGGCCAACGCCCAGGTCGAGCAGGTCGGCGTCGAACGCGCGCAGGAGCTTCTGTCCGAGGGCGCGCTGCTTCTGGACGTGCGCGACGCGCCGGAACTGGACGCCAACGGCCATGCGTCGGTCGCCCATCACGTCCCCCGCGGGATGCTGGAATTCCGTGCCGATCCGCAAAGCGCCTTCCATGACCCGATGATGGACCCCGCCCGGCCCGTGGTGCTCTATTGTGCCAGCGGCGCGCGCGCCGCGCTGGCGGGCAAGCTGCTCAAGGACATGGGCTATGAGCAGGTCTACAACATGGGCGGCTTCAACGAGTGGAAAGAGGCCGGCGCTCCGGTGGTCGAACCCCTGGACCGCGGCATGATGTAGAGGCCCGCCCGGCCGCGACGCGGCAGGGGTTCGCGCACAGGGACAGATTGTGCCATTGAACCCGGACCACAGGTCCGGGTAATCCTGACCAAGGTGAATGTCAGCCCGCCACAGTCAGGACGTGTCCCATGTCTCATCCTTATAGACAGCAGCCCGACCGGGCCTTCTGGAAACGGACGGTCTCGCCCTACCACCCGATGGACGTGGGAGGATGGTACGAGAAACGGTTTTCCTTCGCGGACCGGGCTGTGGCGACGGCGGGCAGTTGTTTCGCCCAGCATATCGGACGCAACCTGCGCAAGTTTGAGTTCAACTACCTCGACACCGAACCCGCGCCGCGCGGCCTGCCCGAGGACAAGCGCCTCGATTACGGCTATGAGATGTATTCGGCGCGCTACGGCAACGTCTATACCTCGCGCCAGTTGCTGCAACTGTTCCAGCGCGCATTCGGAACCTTCACCCCGAAGGAGGACTATTGGGAGCGCGGCGAGGGTGTGGTCGATCCCTTCCGCCCCACGATCGAGCCGGCGCCCTTCTCCAGCGTCGAGGAATTGCGCGTGCAGCGCAAGATTCACCTGGAAAGCGTGGCGGAGTTGTTCCGCAGCGCCGACATCTTCGTGTTCACCCTGGGCCTGACCGAGGCATGGCTTTCACGCGAGGACGGGGCGGCGTTTCCGCTCTGCCCGGGCACGGCCGGCGGGGTTTACGATCCGGACGCATACGCGTTTCACAATCTCTCCGTCGCCGACGTGATCGAGGACATGCAGGGCTTTATCGACCTGGCCCGGGGCGTGAACCCCGATCTGCGCTTTTTCCTGACGGTCAGCCCGGTGCCGCTGATGGCGACCGCGACAGACGCGCAGGTGGCGGTTGCCACGACCTATTCCAAATCGGTTCTGCGCGCGGCGGCAGGCGAACTGTATCAGCGGCACGATTTCGTCGATTACTTTCCCTCCTACGAGATCATCACGTCGCCCTTCATGAAGGGATACTTCTTCGAGCAGGACGGGCGCGAGGTGTCCCCGCACGGCGTGGCGCATGTCATGGACGTGTTCTTCTCGCAGCACGAGGTGCCGGCCGGCACCGAGGCGGCGCGCCGTGTCGCCCAAGGCGTGCGCAACCCCGCGCCGCAGATCCTGCCCGAGATATCCGAGGCCGAAAGACAAGAGCGTGTGCGGTGCGACGAAGAATTGTTGAACTCTTTCAAGGATGACGAGGCATGAGACTCCTGATTACCGGTGATTCGCACACCGGGGCCCTGTATCGGGGGCTGAAAGAAATGCGGGCCTCGGGGAGCGTCAGTGCCGAGATCGTCGTGCGCCCGCTGGGCGGCGGGCATCTTCTGCCGACGCCGTTCTTCCGCGACGCCGGCGATCATGCGGCCGTCGTGGACCCGAACTACCGGCAGGCCTTCGAGCGTCTCCCGCCCGAAGGCGCGGGCTACGACGCGATCGGACTGTCGATGCCGCTCTGGCCGATGCGCCTTCTGCACCAGATGAACTGGGGCAAGTGGAGCCTTTCGGAAGAGATCGAGGGACGCCGCCCGGTCAGCCATGCCGTGTTCCGCGAGATGGTGATGGCCGATCAGAAATACGTCCTTCTGCTGGCCGAGCTCTTGCAGAGATGCGGGCTCGAGGTCTTCGCCGTTTCGGCGCCGACGCTGTTTCGCGATCACAACAGCCTCAAACGGTTGCCTCCCGCGCATGGCCTGAAGATTTTCCAGACCTACCGCGCGATCATATGCGCGGAACTGGATGCCCGGAAGGTCGACATCATCGACATCCCGCCGCAGTGCCTCGACGACGAGGGCTTCATGAAGCAGGACTACCGCCACGAAGACCCGAAGGACGAGCATCACGGGAACGCCGCGTTCGGGCGGCTGATGATGCAGGCGGTCGAGGACTGGGCCGCGGCGAAGGGTTGAGCCGGTCCCGGTCTAGGCGTCGAGAAAGACCCGCACCGCCGCCTCGAACTCGCGCGGCTTCTCGGCGTGCAGCCAGTGGCCCGCGCCGGGGATGGCCGCGAAGCGCGCATTGGGAAATAGCGCCTTGATCCTGTCGCGGTGCTCGGGGCGGACGTAATCCGACGCCGCCCCCGACAGGAACAGGGTGCGCCCGTCGAAACGGCCGCTTGTCTCGGGAAAGCCGAGGATCCCCTCCATGTCGCGCGCCAGGGTATCGAGGTTCAGCTTCCAGCGCCGCCCCGCCACGTCCAGCGACTGGGTGAAGAAGCTCTGCAAGCCGCGTTCGACCCCCTGCGCCCCGAGTTGCGCCTCGGCCTCGGCCCGGCGGGTGACGGTAGAGAGGTCCACCGCACGCATCGCCTCGATGTTCTGCATCTGGCTATGGCCGTAAGCCACCGGGGCGATGTCGGCCACGATCAGCTTGCGCACCGTTTCCGGGTGGCTCAGCGCCAGCACCATCGCCGCCTTGCCGCCCATCGAATGGCCCAGCACGTCGGCCCGACCGCCATGCACAGCGATCACCTCGGCCAGGTCCTCGGCCATCTCCGGGTAGCGGTGGGTCTCGTGCCGGGGGCTGTCGCCGTGGTTGCGCATGTCCACGGCGATCACCTGGCGGTCGGTGGACAGCCGCTTGGCGATCACGCCCCAGTTGCGGGCCGAGCCGAACAGCCCGTGCGCGATCAGGAGGGGCGGGCGATCGGTCGTCTCGCCGTGCAGGATGGTGTTCAGCATGACCCGCGTCTTAGCGCAGCCCCCGCGCCCATGCCAGCCCATTGAGGCCCGCCGCGCGCCGCTGTAGTGTCGCGCCGATGAGCGATCCGGGCGACATAGAGGGCGAGATCCGCGCGGTCTCGGAACTGCTGGCCGAGAAGCTGGGCGCGCGCGGGGCCACGCTGGGCCGCGCGCTGGCCCGGGCGAAACACCGGCTGCCGCGGCGCATTCGCCGCCAGGCCGCCCGCCTGGCCGAGGCCGAACCCTTCGCCGCGCACCCGAAACTGCGCGCCACGCTGGACGAGGCGGGGCTGCGCGCGGCCGGGCGGGAGGTGCGCGCGCATCTGGGCGCGATCGACCCCGCCGACCTGCGCAAGGGCTGGTGGCTGGGCATGGCCGGGGGCATGGCCTTCAACCTGCTGCTTTTCGCGGTGATCCTGATCTCGGCGCTGCGCATCCTGGGCCATGCCTGAACGCGAAACGCCCGCCACCGGGCAAACCGGCGACGGGCGCTTGCAGTCGGGATCGGCAGCTTAGAGGTCCGGGTAGAGCGGGAAGCGGGCGAGAAGCTCGGCCACTTCGCCCTTCACCTTTTCCTCGACCGCGGCGTTGCCGTCCTCGCCATTGGCGGCCAGCCCGTCCACAACCTCGATGATCCAGTCGGCGATCTGGCGGAACTCGGCCTCGCCGAAGCCGCGCGTGGTGCCCGCGGGCGAGCCCAGACGGATGCCCGAGGTCACGGCGGGTTTCTCCGGGTCGAAGGGCACGCCGTTCTTGTTGCAGGTGATATGCGCGCGCCCCAGCGCGGTTTCGGTGGCGTTGCCCTTGACGCCCTTGGGGCGCAGGTCGACCAGCACCACATGGGTGTCGGTGCCGTGGGTCACGGTGTCGAGCCCGCCCTTGATGAGCTGGTCCGACAGGGCCTGCGCGTTGGCGATCACCTGTTTCTGGTAGTCCTTGAAGGACGGGTCCAGCGCCTCGCCGAAGGCCACGGCCTTGGCGGCGATCACATGCATCAGCGGGCCGCCCTGGATGCCGGGGAAGATGGCCGAGTTGAACTTCTTGGCCAGCGCTTCGTCATTGGTCAGGATCA
>DOIS01000378.1 GCA_003511785.1 Paracoccaceae bacterium | reverse complement strand
TAAATGAATGAAAGTGGTGGCTGGCGGAGAGACAGGGATTCGAACCCTGGGAACCCGCAAAGGCTCAACGGTTTTCGAGACCGCCCCGTTCGACCACTCCGGCACCTCTCCGCGGGGGTCTGGGCGCCCATCTAGTCGGGATCGCCGGGGGGTGCAAGAGGGGTTTTGCCGGTCGCGGGCATTCGCGCGGATTTCCATTGAACGGCCGCCGCGATGGCTTACCTTGCACGTCATGACACGCTTTTCCCCATCAATCCCCATTTTCGCGCCCTCGCGCGCGCTAATGCTGATCCTGGCGCTGGCGATGCTGGCCGCGCTGCCCATGGCCGCGCGGGCCGCCGATCGCGACCGGCTCGAGGCGTTCCTCAACGTCACCGGGTTCGACGTGGCCCTGGAGAGCATCAAGCTCGCCGCCGGGGCGGCGCCGAAGATGCTGGGCGTCGAGCCGGACGTGTTCGGACGCGACTGGACCCGGCTCACCGACGAGGTCTTCGACACCGAGGGGATGCACGCCATGGCGCTGGACATCCTCGAGCAGACCCTCTCGGACGAGCTGCTGGCCCATGCCGCCGGTTTCTATGCAACCGATCTGGGGCAGCGGCTGGTCGTGGCCGAAAACGCCTCGCACATGATGGAGGACGACGGCGAGAAGCAGCGGATCGGGCGCGGGCTCTTGGCCGACATGGAGGACGAGAACCCCGAGCGGTTGGAGTATTTCCGCCGCATGGGCGCGGCGATCGACGCCTCCGGCATGGGCGCGCGGGCGCTTCAGCAGATCCAGTTCCGCTTCCTGCTCGCGGCCAGTGCCGCGGGGGTGATCGAGCTGAAGATGGACCCGGCCGACCTGCGCGCGATGATGGCCGCGCAGGAAGAGGCGTTGCAGCGCGATCTGCGCGCCTCGGGGCTGGCCGCTTCGGCCTATACCTATCGCGGCTTCTCGGATGCAGAGGTGGAGGCCTATGCCGAGGCGCTGGAGCATCCCGACATGCAGCGGGTCTATGAGCTGATGAACGCCGTGCAATACGAGCTGATGGCCAACCGGTTCGAGGTGCTGGCCGCGCGCATGGCCGACCTGCACCCGGGGCAGGAGCTGTGAACGTGCTGCGGACGGCCTTCGCGGCGCTTTGCGCGTTGCTGCTGGCGGGGCCGGTTTCGGCGCAGTCCGGGCCGAGCGCCGAGGCGATGGCGCGGGTCATGCAGCTCGAGACCGCGGCCGAGGTGATGCGCGCCGAGGGGCTCGCGCTCGGCGACGAACTGGCCGCCGACATGCTGGGCGGGCGCGGCGGCGCTATCTGGGATCGGCGCATCTCGGCGCTTTATGATGCCGGGCGGCTGGTCGAGGTGGTGAGCGGAGAACTGGCCGACGGGCTCGACGCGGGCGCGGCGCAGGCGGTGCGCGACTTCTTCACCGCGCCTCTGGGCCGCCGCATCCTCACGTTGGAGAACGACGCGCGGCGCGCGATGATCGACGACGACATCGAGGCGCTGGCCCGGCAGAGCTATCTCGACCTGCGCGGCAGCGATGATCCCAGGCTCGCCCAGGTCGCGCGTTTCATCGAGGTCAACGACCTGGTCGAGCGCAACGTGGCCGGCGCGCTGTCCAGCGACTACCGCTTCACGCGTGGCATGGTCGAAGGCGGGGCCATGGCGATGAGCGAGGGCGAGATCCTCGACCGGGTCTGGGCCAGCGAGGGCGAGATTCGCGAGGACACGCGCGAATGGCTGTTCGGATTCCTGTTGATGGCCTATCGCCCCTTGTCCGACGCGGAGATGGAGACCTATATCGACTTTTCCGCCACCGAGGCGGGGCAGGCGCTGAACGCGGCGCTCTTCGAAGGGTTCGAGGCGTTTTACGCCAATGTCTCGCACGGTCTGGGGCTGAGCCTCGCGCAGGCGATGCAGGGCAGCGACCTGTAGGTTCGGGGCACGAAAACCCGATTGACAGCGCCCCGCGTTCCCGCGATAAGCTCGCATCCCGGCCCGGACCCCTCCAGGCAGGGTTGATTGTTCAATACGGCCCCGAACGGGGCGCGCTGTTCGAGGTGGCGACGCGCCGCAACGCCCGGGCAAGGCCCCCGGGGACCACAGGACGCGGAGAGAAAAGGAAGACGCTGATGTTTGCGGTCCTCAAGACCGGCGGCAAGCAATACAAGGTCCAGGCGGGCGACATGTTGCGCGTGGAAAAGCTGGCTGCCGATGCTGGAGAGAAAATCCAGTTCAACGACATTCTGATGCTGGGCGGTGACAGCCCGGTGCTGGGCGCGCCCATGGTGGACGGCGCCGCCGTGCAGGCCGAGGTGGTCGAGCAGATCAAGGGCGAGAAGCTCACTCATTTCGTCAAGCGCCGCCGCAAGCACGGCTCGCAGCGCACCAAGGGCCACCGCCAGAAGCTGACCCTGGTCAAGATCACCGAGATCCTGACGTCGGGCGCGGGCGATACCGGCGTGAAGGCCGCGATCGGTGCGGGTTCGGCCCCGAAAACCGCCGAGGCCGCCCCGGCCAAGACGGCCCCCGCCAAGAAATCCGCCCCCAAGGCTGAGGCGAAAGCTGATGCATCGGGCGACGACCTGACGAAGATCAACGGCATCGGCCCCGCCGCCGCCGGCAAGCTGAACGAAGCCGGCATCACCAGCTTCGCCCAGCTCGCCGCATTGTCGGAAGACGACATTGCTGCTATGAACGCGGTCAAGGTGAAGCCCGATTGGGTCGAGCAGGCCAAAGAACTGGCCAAAGGTTAAGGAGACTGAACGATGGCACATAAAAAGGCTGGCGGTTCCTCCCGCAACGGTCGCGACTCCGCCGGACGCCGTCTTGGCGTCAAGCTCTATGGTGGTCAGTCCGCGATCCCCGGCAACATCATCGTGCGTCAGCGCGGCACCAAGTTCTGGCCGGGCCGGGGCGTGGGCATGGGCAAGGATCACACCATCTTCGCCACCGAAAAGGGCCACGTGACCTTCCACAAGGGCCTGAAGGGACGCACCTTCATTTCCGTGCTGCCAGCGGCCGAGGCCGCCGAGTAAGCCGCATCCCGCAGGATTGACGCGAGGAAATCGGGGGATCGGCGCAAAGGCCGGTCCCCCTTGTCGTTTCGGCGGCCCGCGCGCCGGAACGCAGGCGCTTGGCGCCCGTGTTCGGAGGAGGAACTCCCGTGAAACTGGACAAGATCCCCGCCCAGCCCGTGATCGAGGCCGAGACTTTCGTGCTGCGCCCGCTGCGCCGCTCGGACAAGGGGTTGATCGAACTGTATACAAGCGACGAACGCGTCGCGCGGATGACCACCTCCATCGCCCATCCGCTGCCGCCCGGCGCGACCGAGGCCTATATCAACCGCGCGCTCGACCCCGAGCGCGACGAGGATGTCTGGGCGATCGACGGCACCAAGACCGGCGGGGACGAGCTCAAGGGCCTGATCGCGCTGGAACGCATGGACCGCAACCAGTCCGAGATCGGCTATTGGGTGGCCCCGATGATGTGGAATACCGGCATCGCCCGCGACGCGGTGGCCGCGCTGGTTGCCGCCAACCCGCTGGACAATGACGCGATGTTCGCCAGCGTGTTCCAGGACAACCCGGCCTCGGCGCGGGTGCTGACCCATTGCGGCTTCACCTATCTGGGCGACGCCGAAAGCTATTCGGTGGCCCGGGGCGCGACCGTGCCCACCTGGACCTATCTGCGAAAACTCTGACCGCTCTCGGGGCGGCAACCGGCAAGGATACGCGCCATGAAATTCCTCGATCTGGCCAAGGTGCATATCCGCTCGGGCGCCGGCGGCAACGGCTGCATCAGCTTTCGGCGCGAGAAATACATCGAGTATGGCGGCCCCGATGGCGGCGACGGCGGCAAGGGCGGCTCGGTCGTGGCCGAGGCGGTGGACGGTCTGAACACGCTGATCGACTTCCGCTATCAACAGCATTTCTTCGCCGATAACGGCCGTCCCGGGCAGGGCAAGCAACGCACCGGCGCGGACGGCAAGGACATCGTGCTGCGCGTACCCGTGGGCACCGAGATCCTCGACGAGGACCAGGAGACGGTGATCGCCGACCTGACCGAGGTGGGCGAGAGGGTCGAACTGGCGCGCGGCGGCAATGGCGGCTGGGGCAACCTGCATTTCAAGTCCTCCACCAACCAGGCCCCGCGCCGCGCCAATTCCGGCCAGCCGGGGGTCGAGCGGACGCTTTGGCTGCGGTTGAAACTCATTGCCGATGCGGGGCTTCTGGGCCTGCCCAACGCGGGCAAGTCCACCTTCCTCGCGGCCACCTCGAACGCGCGGCCGAAGATCGCGGATTACCCCTTCACGACGCTGCACCCCAACCTGGGCGTTGTCGGAGTGGACGGGGTGGAATTCGTGATCGCCGACATTCCCGGACTGATCGCCGGCGCCCATGAGGGGCGCGGCATCGGCGATCGCTTCCTGGGCCATGTCGAACGCTGTTCAGTGCTGCTGCACCTGGTCGATGGCACCTCCCAGGACATCGCGGGCGATTACCGCACGATCATTGCGGAACTCGAAGCCTATGGTGGGCACCTGGCCGAGAAACCCCGCGTCACGGTGCTCAACAAGATCGACGCGCTGGACCCCGAGGCTCTGAGCGAGGCGCGCGCCACGCTGGAAGAGGCCAGCGGCGGGCCGGTCCTGACCATGTCGGGTGTCAGCCACGAGGGCACGACCGAGGTGCTGCGCGCCCTGCGCGCCGAGATCG
>DOIS01000341.1:3539-3681 GCA_003511785.1 Paracoccaceae bacterium | reverse complement strand
GACGAGGCGCGCGGCCATGTGGTCGAGGCGCATGTGGTGCTGGCCCCTGGGCATGAGGCGTCCGAGGCGCTGAAAAAGACGCTCCAGGACCACGTGAAGGCGGTGATCGCGCCCTACAAGTATCCCCGCTCGATCGTGTTCC
>DOIS01000341.1:0-3230 GCA_003511785.1 Paracoccaceae bacterium | reverse complement strand
TCCCCGCTCGATCGTGTTCCGCTATCCCCGCTCGATCGTGTTCCGCGAGGCGCTGCCCAAGACCGAGACCGGAAAGATCCAGCGGTTCCGGTTAAGGGAGGGGATGTGAGCCGGCATGACGTGAACGTCATGCCGCAACCCATTGATCCGAAGGTAAATTAATCCCTTTGTAACGTTCGCCGGCTGGGTGATGGATCAATTTAACCGCGCAAGCCCTTGGTTTTACACGGCCCTCAACACCCGCCGCGGGCGGACCCGCGCCCGCCCCGGAGCGGGACTCGTCAAGGCCTCGAGATGCGCTAGCCTCTCCCGCGACCTGCCCCGGAGAACCAGCCGATGAAAATGCGACGCAAATCCGACCTGCCCCGCAAGCTCTGCCCGGTCTGCGACCGGCCCTTCGCCTGGCGCCGGAAATGGGCGCGCGACTGGCAGCGCGTGATCTATTGCTCGGAGAGATGTCGCAGAGCGCAACGCGGCCCCAAGACCGGGGCGGGTTAAACTGCGCGGATAGCGCTTAGGAAATCTGGTGCCCAAGGCGAGACTCGAACTCGCACGGTATTGCTACCGGGGGATTTTGAATCCCCTGCGTCTACCATTCCGCCACTTGGGCCCGCCCCTGATCTAATCCCCCGCCGCGCCGAGGTCCAGAGGGAATGCGCCGGGCGTCCGCTGCCATGCTTGACCGCGACCAGCGCGCATGGTCTGTGCCCGCAGACCGGGGCCCGGAGCCCTTGCCACTGACAGGACGGGCAATGCTGCGATCCCTCTACAGATCCCTCTACAACTGGACCATGGCGCTGGCCAACCATCCGCGCGCGATGTGGGCGCTGGCGCTGGTGGCCTTCGTCGAGAGCTCGGTCTTTCCGATCCCGCCGGACGCGCTGATGATCCCGATGATCCTGGCACGGCCCTCGCGCGCCTGGGCTATCGCCGGCGTGGCGCTGGTGGCCTCCGTGCTGGGCGGGCTGCTGGGCTATGCCATCGGCGCCTTCGCCTATGACAGCATCGGCCGCCCCATCCTCGAGGCGCTTGGCAAAGAGGAGGCCATGGCCGCCTTCAACGGGCGGTTCAACGACGTGGGCTTCTGGGCGGTGCTGATGGCCGGGGTGACGCCCTTTCCCTACAAGGTCATCACCATCATGTCGGGCTGGACCGCGATGCCGCTGGGCACGTTCATCGTGACCTCGATCCTGGCGCGCGCGCTGCGGTTTTTCGTGGTGGCGGCCTTGCTGCGCGCCTATGGCGCCCCGGTCCGCGATTTCATCGAGCGGCGGCTGGGGCTTGTCTTCACCCTGTTCTGCGTGCTTCTGATCGGCGGGTTCTTTGCCGTGAGGTATCTGTGATGGACCGCTTGTTGACGCCGCGCGCGCTGATCGCCCTGGCGGGCGCGGGATCGCTCGCGCTGCTTCTGGGGGCGTTCGCCTTCCAGCACCTGGGCGGGATGGCACCGTGCAAGCTGTGCCTGTGGCAACGCTGGCCCCACGCGGCGGCGGTGGCGTTGGCGGGGCTTGCGCTGGTCTGGCCGCGCCCCTGGCTGGCCGGGCTGGGCGCGCTGGCGGCGCTGTCCACCGGCGGGCTGGGGTTCTACCATGCGGGTGTGGAACAGGGCTGGTGGCCGGGCCCGTCAAGCTGCTCGGGCGCCGGCGCGGTGGGCGGTCTGACCCCCGAGGAGCTGATGGCGCAGATCATGGCCGCGCCGCTGGTGCGCTGCGACGAGATCCCCTGGGAAATGCTGGGCCTCTCGATGGCGGCCTGGAACGGGGTGGCCGCGCTGGGCTTCGCGGCGCTGTGGCTGCTGGCCGCCCGGGGATTGCGCGCCCGCGCGGGCTGAGCCCCAACCCGCCTCTCTCGGGTTTACAAATACCCCGGCTCGCCGCATGCCGCCGGGCGCGCCCTTACACCGCTTTTTGAGTCGACAGAAGCAGGCTGGTCTCGCTGGTGCTGACCCCGTCCATCTTTCGGATGCGCGCCAGTGCGGCGTCGAGATCCTCCAGCGTCTCGGTGCCCAGTTCGACGATCAGGTCCCAGCGCCCGTTGGTGGAGTGGATCGCGCGCACCTCGGCCAGGCCCTGAAGCTGGCGGGTGATGCGCCCGGCCCCGCGCCCCTCGATCCCGATCATCATCAGCCCGCGCACCGGGTCGCGCAGCACGTCCTGTTTCATCACCACGGAAAACCCCAGGATGTCGCCGCGCGCCTGCAACCGCTCGATCCGCGCCCGCACCGTGGTGCGCGACAGCCCCAGCGTTGCCGCCAAGTCCGACAGCGAGGCGCGCGCGTTCTGGCGCAGCGCGGCCACCAGGCGCTCGTCCGTTTTGTCCAAAACATCCTCCGAACCGATCAAATGCTCATCACTTTGCGCAATGTGGCCGCTTCCCGTCAACGCGTTTCGAACCCTATCTGAGAGATCACACGCGACCAGATGAGGCCGACATGACATCCGAGACCTGCATTCTCGTGGGCGCCCCCGTGGACAGCGGCAAGCGCCGTTCCGGTTGCCTGATGGGGCCCGACGCCTATCGCACCGCCGACCTGCCCGGCGCGCTGCGCGACCTGGGCTATGAGGTGCGCGACCTGGGCAACCTGTCGCCCGACAGCTTCGCGCCCGACGCGGAGGGCGCCAAAATCCATGCGCTCAACGAGACCATCGGCTGGACCGCCGCGCTGGCCCGCGCCGCTGGTGAGGCGATGGACGCAGGGCTGCCGATCTTCCTGGGCGGCGATCACAGCCTGTCGCTGGGCTCGGTCGCGGGGGTGGCGGCCCATGCCGCGCGCGCCGGACGCCCGCAATTCGTGCTCTGGCTGGACGCGCATAGCGATTACCACACGCCGCTCAGCTCTGGCTCGGGCAACCTGCACGGCACGCCGCTGGGCTATGTCACCGGGCGCGAGGGCTTCGACGGCTTCCCGCCGGTCGAGGCGCCGGTGCCGCAGGAGAATATCTGCATCCTCGGCCTGCGCTCGGTGGACCTGCCCGAGCGGCAGGCGCTGACCGAGACCGCGATCCGCGCCCATGACATGCGCGAGATCGACGAATCGGGCATCCTCGCGCCGCTGACCGCCTTTCTCGAGATCGTGGCGAAGGCGGGCGGCGCGCTGCATGTCTCGCTCGACGTGGATTTCCTCGACCCCTCCGTGGCCCCCGCCGTGGGCACCACCGTGCCCGGCGGCGCCACCGTGCGCGAGGGGCACCTTGTGATGGAGACGATCCATGACAGCGGGCTGATGACCT
>DOIS01000392.1 GCA_003511785.1 Paracoccaceae bacterium | reverse complement strand
TGCGCGGTGATTTCAACTATGCCTGGCCAACCGCCGAAATCGCGGTGATGGGCGCGAAGGGTGCAACCGAAATCATCCACCGCGCCGATCTGGGAGACCCGGGCAAGATCGCGAAGCACACTCAGGACTATGAGGATCGGTTCGCCAACCCGTTTGTCGCCGCCGAACGCGGCTTCATCGACGAGGTGATCATGCCGCAATCCACCCGCAAGCGGGTCGCGCGCGCCTTTGCCGCGCTGCGCAACAAGAAGCAGGCGATGCCGTGGAAGAAGCACGACAACATCCCGCTGTGATGTCGTTTTTCGCTTGCTGAGCAGACCCTGCCGGAGACCGCCTGGATCGGTCGCCGGCCGGGCATCAAATGGGGCCCCTCGCCATGCCGCAGATGTGGAACAACCAGGTCTTCACGGTCAGCCACGCCGATGACAGCCCCTTTGCCGGGGACGGGTTGCGCGCGTTCTTCGAGTACCGCGACCTGGGCATCCGCGAGGCCACCGGGGGCCGGTTCGGCGCGCATGTGATCCGCGCCGTGCCGGGCAAGGAGAGCCCGGGCGCCTGGCATTCTCACGACCTGGAGTTCCAGATGGTCTATGTGCTCAAGGGCTGGGTCGTGTTCGACTACGAGGGCCAGGGCGAGCAGGTGCTGCGCGCGGGCTCCTGCGTGCTCCAGCCGCCGGGCATCCGCCACCGCGAGGCCGGGCATTCCGACGACATGGAACTGATCGAGATCACCGCCCCGGCCGAGTTCGGCACCAGCGAAGAGGCCGCGCCATGATCCGCCCCACCGCCTTGACGACCCGCCGCATGGCCGCCTCGGTGGCCCTGCTCTGCGCTGCCGCCCCGGCCCTCGCGCAGACGCCGGAGGCCACGCCGGTCGCGGTGCCCTCGGGCCAGCCGGTGGCGTTGGTCGAGGTGCTGCTCGACGATACGCCGGGCGCGCTCTGGGCGCGGTTCCGCTTCGTTGCGCCGCAGATCGGCACGGGCGGCGTCGGCATGGACACCTCGGGTCCGGACATGGATCACCTCTGCGCCGAGGCCGCCCTGCCCTATCTCGCTGCGCACGACATCGAACCCGCGCGCGTGGTGATCTCTCTGTCCGATCGGTCCGTGGCCTTCGGCGCCTCGGACCCCGAGGCCACGCAGTTCTTCGAGCTGTACCGGGTCGAGAACGGCGCCTGCATCTGGGAGGCTTTCTGACCATGCCACAACATCTTGCGAACGCTTGCGTGGGGGTGGTGCGGATTGCGACTTTGCCGCCACAGCCGCGCGGGCCGCAGAAGAACGGATGTATGATTCGCGGCGTTTGCGCTATGATGCGGCCAGGCCGCGACCGACAAGCGGCTTCAACCCGGACCCCGAGGCAGGCCCTGCCCGAGCGCGGGGGCGGTTTCGCAACCACGAGTAGGAGACAGCCATGTCCCACAAGATCAAGCTGCTGGCGCTTGCCGGCGTCATCGGCCTTCTGTCCGCCTGTGCGGGCCAGCAGGAAGAATACGTCATCGTCGATCCCGAGCCGATCTCGACCGAGCCGGTCTATACCGGCAAGTACAAGTAAACCCGGCGCGGGACCGGCCTCGGCGCCGGTCCCGTCCGTCACGTGGCACCCGGCCGGCCGGGGGGTGCCATGCTGAAACATCGCGGCTTTCCGGGCCGCCTGCCCGGCAGCGACTTTCAATTCACCATCCGGCGCGCCAACCCGCGCGGCGTCACGCCGATCAGGCGGCGCGAGCGCTATGCCGACCGCCGCCCCGCCGACAAGCGCGCCGATGCCGCCTTCCTAGAGGCGCTTTGGCAGCATTTCGGCGACGCGCCCTTCGAGCGCGGCAATCTCGACGCGGGCAGGCTGAGTTGGCTGTTTGGGCGCGAGGTGGTGCCCGCCGAGGACCCGTTCGACCCCGCAAGCTATGACGCGCTGCTGCGCATCGAGGTGGATGTCGCGCGCGCCAGCTTTCCCGAGATCTTCGACGGGGGATCGGCATGATTTCGCGCCCCCTCCCCCCCGCATTTCGGCATGATCCAGCGCATCCCGCCGGGCGGCCCTGCGCGGGCTTGGAACGCTCCCGGCGCGATGCCAGTCTGTCCATGGCGTCCGGGTTCCCTTCCGGGCCGGGCGTCAAAAACCTATTCCGTACCCCTGACCTGAGCGGGCGGCGTGACGCCTCGTGCATCATACCGCCCGCCCCTTTCCCCGCCTCAGCCGGTCCAAGCCGCGATCATGCGCGCAGTTTCGCCGAATCGGCGCGGTTCGTGCGGTTTCGCTTGCCTGCCGCGCGGCGCCGGGCAATCTGTCACGCATCCGAAACCGCAGAAAAACAAGGATGGGCAGGATGCGAGCAACACGGATATGGGCGGCGCTGGCCGTCTGCGCAGGCATGGCCGCTTGCGGCGACACGGTCGAACAGCAGGCGCTTTATGGCGCTGGCGCGGGTCTTGGCACGGCACTCGTGCTGGATGGAAACCCGCTTACCGGCCTGGCGCTGGGGGCCGCGGGCAACACGCTTTATTGCCAGTTGGGCGCCGGCAACTGCAACTGACGCGCCAGACTGTCCCGGCGCCGGTTCGGAACATGGCGCCGGGACGCACGTTTCCCCCTCGACACCATCGAGAGGAGAAACGTCATGCCGATCAAACCGATCTTCCTTGCCCTTGCTCTTGGCGGCAGCCTTGCCGCGTGCGGCCAAAGCACCGGTGAGCAGGCCCTGTTCGGCGCCGGCGCAGGCGCCCTGGGCGCGGCGGCTGTCGATGCCAACCCGGTGGCCGGTGCCGCCGTCGGCGCCACGGCCAACATTCTCTATTGCGAGCAGAACCCCGGCGAGTGCTGAGCATCGCCGCGCGGCCCCGCTGGGCCGTGACACAAACCTGACCGGGGCGGTCCGCCGCTCCACCCTCGTTCAAGACACCGTCCCGGCCGTGCGCCGGGGCGGTGTTTTGCGTTTTCCTCTTTCCAAGACGAAGGACTGACCATGTTCAACAAGATCCTGATCGCAAATCGGGGCGAAATCGCCTGCCGCGTCATCAAGACCGCGCGCAAGATGGGTATCGGCACCGTCGCGCTCTATTCCGACGCCGACAAGCTGGCCCTGCATGTCGAGATGGCCGACGAGGCGGTGCATATCGGCCCGCCGCCCGCGAACCAGTCCTATATCGTCATCGACAAGGTGATGGACGCGATCCGCCAGACCGGGGCCCAGGCAGTGCATCCGGGCTATGGCTTCCTGTCGGAAAACGCGAAGTTTGCCGAGGCACTCGAGGCCGAGGGTGTCACCTTCGTGGGCCCACCCAAGGGTGCGATCGAGGCGATGGGCGACAAGATCACCTCGAAGAAGATCGCCCAGGAGGCGGGTGTCTCCACGGTTCCCGGCTACATGGGGCTGATCGAGGACGCCGAGGAAGCGGTGAAAATCTCGAACGACATCGGCTATCCGGTGATGATCAAGGCCAGCGCCGGCGGCGGCGGCAAGGGGATGCGTATCGCCTGGACCGACGAGGAGGCGCGCGAGGGCTTCCAGTCGTCGAAGAACGAAGCGGCCAACAGCTTCGGCGACGACCGCATCTTCATCGAGAAATTCGTCACCCAGCCGCGCCATATCGAGATCCAGGTGCTCTGCGACACCCATGGCAACGGCATCTACCTGGGCGAGCGCGAATGCTCGATCCAGCGTCGCAACCAGAAGGTGGTGGAAGAGGCGCCCTCGCCCTTCCTCGACGAGGCGACCCGCAAGGCCATGGGCGAACAGGCCGTGGCGCTGGCCCAGGCGGTGGGCTATGCCAGCGCGGGCACGGTGGAATTCATCGTGGATGGCGAGAAGAACTTCTACTTTCTCGAGATGAACACCCGGTTGCAGGTGGAACACCCGGTGACGGAACTCATCACCGGCGTGGACCTGGTGGAACAGATGATCCGCGTGGCCGCGGGTGAAAAGCTTTCGATCACCCAGGACGACGTGAAACTGACCGGCTGGGCCATCGAGAACCGGCTTTACGCCGAGGACCCCTATCGCGGCTTCCTGCCCTCGATCGGCCGGCTGACCCGCTATCGCCCGCCACAGGAGGTGGCCGCCGGCCCGCTGGCCGACAATGGCAAGTGGCAGGATGACTCGGTGCAGGGCGAGACGGCGGTGCGCAACGATACCGGCGTCTACGAGGGCGGCGAGATCAGCATGTATTACGACCCGATGATCGCCAAGCTCTGCACCTGGGCGCCGACCCGCGCCGAGGCGATCGAGGCCATGCGCATCGCGCTGGACAGTTTCGAGATCGAGGGAATCGGCCACAACCTGCCCTTCCTGTCGGCGGTGATGGATCACCCGAAATTCGTCAGCGGAGACATGACCACCGCCTTCATCGCCGAGGAATATCCCGAGGGGTTCGAGGGGGTCGAGTTGGGCGAGCCCACGTTGCGTCGCATCGCGGCGGCAGCGGCGGCGATGCACCGGGTGGCCGAGATCCGGCGCACCCGCATCTCGGGGCGGATGGACAACCACGAACGCCGTGTGGGCAGCGAGTGGAACGTGAGCCTCCAGGGGCAGTCCTTCGACGTGACCATCTCGGCCGACCGCGAGGGCTCGACCCTGCGCTTCGCGGACGGCGCCGAGATGCGCGTGTCCAGTCGCTGGACCCCGGGCGACCAGCTGGCCCATGTGGACATCGACGGCGAGACGCTGGTGCTCAAGGTCGGCAAGATCTCGGGCGGGTTCCGTATCCGTAGCCGCGGCGCCGATCTCAAGGTCCACGTGCGCACCCCGCGTCAAGCCGAACTGGCCGGGCGGATGCCCGAGAAACAGGCCGCCGACACCTCCAAGATGCTGCTCTGCCCGATGCCGGGGCTGGTGGTGAAAGTGGACGTGGAAGAAGGCCAGGAGGTCCAGGAAGGCCAGGCGCTCTGCACCGTCGAGGCGATGAAAATGGAGAACATCCTGCGCGCCGAACGCAAGGGCGTGGTGTCCAAGATCAACGCCGGGCCGGGCGACAGCCTTGCCGTGGACGATGTCATCATGGAGTTCGAGTGAGGCAATGACCGGGGCGGCGCAACTGCGCGCAGATCAGGCATGCGCCGCCCCGTTCGACGGGCGGCGCGGCGGTTCGGTTCACTCGGTTGCCGCCCGCTCCGCGCGCCGGTTGCGCACCTCCTGCTCGCGCAGGGGCGTCTTGTCGATCGAGGCCGAGATTTCGCGCACGTTCCAAGGGAAGGGTTTGCGCAGCTTCACCACCCCGTCCTTGTCGACCCAGACCAGCGCGAAACCGCGCGGGCGCAGCTTGGTGCGCACCGGGCTCTTCTCGGCCGGCGCGGTATCGGTCAGGACCACCACGTCGCGCGTCTCCATCGCCGCCTGCCCCTCGCGCAGAAGCTCGATCTGCTTTTGGAACCGGGGGTCGGCGGGCGTGTCGGCAAAGACCACCAGCACGCGATTTGTCCAGAGAAATTCGCTCAAATCGCTCTCACCGGCGGGGCGCACGAAGCCATCCTCCTCGGGGGTCGAGCCATCCGTGGCATATGCGGCAAGCGGAAGAAATGCCGCCAAAACAAGGGCAAGAAAGCGTCTCATGGGGATGAATATAAGCCCCTGCGCCCCGATTGCGACCGCTCATTTCGGGGCGGTCACGAAAAACTTTACCGTTAAGGGCTTTGTCAGGGGGGCGGTCCGATGATCGCCACATTCCCCGTGACACGGCCGGCCGGGGCGGCCGTTACGACAAGGATTGCCCGCGCAATGGAGATCATCCTGCATGTCGGCGCGCATCGTTGCGCCTCGACCTCGTTTCAGCATTACTTGCGGCAGAATGCCGGACGCCTCAGCGCACGCGGCGTCGGATTCTGGGGGCCGTGGCGCACGCGCCAGGGGCTGTTTTCCGGTGTGATCCCCGGGCCGGGCCTGCGCTCGGACCGGGCGGCGGCGCGGCGCG
>DOIS01000181.1 GCA_003511785.1 Paracoccaceae bacterium | reverse complement strand
CGCGGCCAGCGCCAACAGCGCCAGCGCGCCGGCCAGCCCGCCGGCGGTCCAGAGCGTCAGCCACGCGCTGCCCGAAAACCAGGCCGCCGTGCCGATCAGCGCCCCCAGCCCCGCCGCGATCACCAGCAGGTAGCGCAGGGGCGGCAACAGCCGGGCCGAGCCCAGCGCGTCGCGGAAGAGCGCGGCGGCGCGCACCTCGCCGGCCCGGGCCAGTGGCCAGAGGGTGAAGACGAAAGCCGTGAGAAGGCCGTAGATCGCGGCTTCGCCCAGGGGCGCGGGATAGATGCCGAACTCTGCCGGGACCGGCAGGCGCGGCGCGATCAAAGGCGACAGCGCCCACGGCGCCAGCCCGCCAAGGACCAGCCCGATGCCGATGCCCAACAGCGACAGGGCGCCGATCTGGAGGAAATAGGTCAGGAAGATCGTCCCCCGGTCCGCGCCCAGCGTGCGCAGCGTGGCGATTACCGCCGTCTTCTCGGAGAGGTAGGCGCGCACCGCCGCAGCCACGCCGACGCCGCCCACCGCCAGCCCGCTGAGCCCCACCAGAATCAGGAAGGCGCCCAGCCGGTCCACGAACTCGGCGATCCCCGGTGCGCCGTTGCGCGCGTCGGTCCAGCGCATCCCCGCGGTGTCGAACCGCTCGGCCGCGTCCCCGGCCACCTGGGCCAGATCGGCGCCCTCCGGCAGGTCCAGCCGATACTTGCTGGAATAGAGCGTGCCGGGCGCCAGCAGCCCGGACCCCTCCAGCGCGGCCCGCGCCACGATGCTGCGCGGCCCCAGCGCAAAGCCCGAGGCCGCGCCGTCCGGCTCATGCGTAAGGGCCGCCATCAGCACGAAATCCTGCGTGCCCAGCCGGAAGCTGTCGCCCGGGGACAGGCCCAGCCGGTCGCTCAGAATGGGCTCCATCACCGCGCCCGGCAGGCCGTCCCGCCCCTCAAGTGCCCGGGCCAACGGCATCTCGGGCGACAGCCGCACCTGGCCCACCAGTGGATAGGCGTCATCCACCGCCTTGACCTGGGTCAGCGCGCGCTCGGCCTCGCTCCCGCGTTCGACAACGGCCATGGAGCGGAAATCGGCGATCTCGGAGACCGCCTGCGCGGTGTCCTCCATCCAGGCGCGTTCGCCCTCGTTGGCGAAGCGATAGGTGAATTCCATCTCGGCATCGCCGCCCAGAAGCGCCGCGCCCTCGCGGGCCAAACCCGCCTCGATGCTGGCGCGCACCGTTCCCACGGCGGCGATAGCGGCCACGCCGAGCGCGAGGCAGGCCAGGAAGATACCGAAGCCGCGCAGGCCCCCGCGCAGCTCGCGCCGGGCGAAACGGGCGGCTTGGCGCAGGCTCATTCCGCGGCCTCGCGGTCCCGCTGTTCGATCCGCCCGTCGCGCAGCCGGATCACCCGGTCGCAGCGCGCGGCCAGTTCCGGCGCGTGGGTCACGAGGACCAGCGTCGCGCCATGGCGGTCACGCAGGCCGAAGAGCATCTCCATGATCGCGGCGCCGTTGGTCTCGTCGAGATTGCCGGTGGGCTCGTCGGCCAGCAGGATCTCGGGGCGGGGGGCCGATGCGCGGGCCAGGGCCACGCGCTGCTGCTCGCCCCCCGACATCTGCGAGGGGTAATGCCCCGCCCGATGCGCCAGGCCAACGGCGTCCAATTCGGCCTCGGCCCGCTCGAAGGCGTCGCGGTGCCCGGCCAGTTCCAGCGGCGTGGCCACGTTCTCCAGCGCGGTCATGGTGGGGATCAGGTGGAAGGACTGGAACACCACGCCCATATGGCCGCGTCGGAAGCGGGCCAGCGCATCCTCGGCCAGCGCGGTGAGGTTCTGTCCCAGCGCGGTGATGCGCCCGCCGGTGGCCCGCTCCAGCCCGCCCATCACCATCAGGAGCGAGGATTTACCCGACCCGGACGGTCCGACCAGGCCCAGTGTCTCGCCGCGGGCCACGTCCAGGGTGATGCCGTGCAGGATTTCCACCCGCCCGGCATTGCCATCGAGCGCCAGCGCGACATCCTGTAGCGAGAGAACGGAATCGGTCATGGGCATCTCCGGGCCGTTGGTCCCCTTGGCATATGGAGCGATACCCGCCATGCGCAACCTGTTGAATATGTTTACCGCCGGGCTTTTCGTCCTCTGGGGTGCCGTGGCCTCGGCGCAGCCGGTCTCGATCCTGGCGCTGGGCGACAGCCTGACGCAGGGCTACGGGCTGATCGAGCAGGAGGGGTTCGTGCCGCAGATGCGCCGCTGGCTGGCCGAGCAGGGCGCCGAGGTGCGCCTGGTCAATGCGGGCGTGTCGGGGGATACCACGGCCGGAGGGGCCGCTCGGGTGGAGTGGTCGCTCACGCCCGAGATCGAGGGCATGATCGTGGCGCTGGGCGGCAACGACCTGTTGCGCGGCATCGCCCCCGAGGTGGCGCGGGACAACCTGGAGAGAATCCTTGAGGCGGCGCGGGCGCGCGATGTGGCGGTGCTGCTGGTTGGGATGCAGGCGCCGGGCAACTACGGGGCCGACTACAAGGCGGAGTTCGACGCGCTCTATCCCGAGCTTGCGGCGGAATATGACACGCTGCTGTTCGAGAGCTTCTTTGCCGGGCTGCAAGCGGCGGGAGGCGACGACCCGGCGGGCCTGCGCGGCTATTTCCAATCCGACGGTATCCATCCGAACGCCGACGGTGTGGCCCTTATCGTCGAGGCGATGGGGCCGGCGGTGCTGGAGCTGGTGGAACGAGCGCGGGAGTGAACCCAACGCGAAACGCCGGCCCGCAGGGGCCGGCGCCGCATCTCCCGCCCGAACCGGGGTCAGGCCAGCGAAAGGTTGGTCGCCGCCTGGCGGCCGTCGCGGCCGTCCTCGATGTCGAAGGTCACTTTCTGGTTGTCGGCCAGCCCGGTCAGACCCGAGCGTTCCACGGCCGAGATATGCACGAACACGTCGCGCCCGCCCTCATCGGGGGCGATGAACCCGTAACCCTTGGTGGTGTTGAACCATTTGACGGTGCCTTTGGCCATCGTCACGTCTCCTGTAATCATTGTTGCCCGAAGAATTCGGCAACCCGGCTAGTCAGTGTAGATCGATACTGAGCCGTGAAGGAGCAGTGGGGTCGATAGCTGAACGTCGCATGTCGCAAGATGGGGGCCGCGGCGAGTCGTGGCAAGAAAAAGTTTTTTACCACGCGGGGCCACCCAGCTGCGCGCCGTTACAGAACAGTCACCACCGTCCCGATCGGCACCCGTTCGTAGAGGTCAATGACATGGGCGTTGAGCATCCGGATGCAACCGTTCGACCAGCTTTGCCCGATGCTCTCGGGCTGGGTGGTGCCATGGATGCGGAAATAGGTGTCGCGCCCGTTCTGGAACAGGTAGAGCGCGCGCGCGCCAAGCGGGTTGTTCGGCCCGCCCGGTTGCACGTAATCGTTGCCGGCAAAGCGGCCATAGCTGGCCGGGTCGCGCTCGATCATCTCGTCGGTGGGCCGCCAGGTGGGCCATTCCTTCTTTACGTCGATGGTGGCGCGGCCGGTGAACTCCAGCCCTGCCTTGCCCACGCCCACGCCGTAGCGGATCGCCTTGCGCTCTTCGGTGACCCAGTAGAGGTAGTAGGAGCGCGGCAGCACCAGCATCTCGCCCGGAGCGAAATCCTTCTTGATGCGCACGAATTGCGGGGTCGGATCGAACGGGGCGACCTGGGCCTCGACCTGTGAGGGCAGGACAAGGGCGGTGCCGGTTGCGGCGGCCGCGGTGGCGAGGAATGTGCGACGGTTCATCATGGCTGGCAGACCCGGCTTGTTGATGGGGGGACAGTTTCCGCCACGCCCCGCCGCCG
>DOIS01000302.1 GCA_003511785.1 Paracoccaceae bacterium | reverse complement strand
GGGGGGGGGGGCGGGGCGGGGGGGGGGGGGGCCGCGCGGCGGCGCGACCACCGGCCGGGGCCATCGGTCGGACCATGAAAATGGTCCGATCTCCGACACGCGATCCCGAGAGGCGGCGGGCGCCTAGTCGAATACCGGCTTGCGCCCCTGCATCTGTGCGGCGACAACCTCCATCTGGTCGGGCTTGCCGATCAGCGCCACCTGTTCGCGCGACTCCTCCATGAGCGACTGCGCCGTCTCGACCGGGCCCTCGGCATATCCGATCAGCCGCTTGGCGGCGCGAATGGCAGAAGGGCTGCGCCCGGCGATCTCCTCGGCCAGCGCCCGCGCCTCGGCCAGCGCATCCTCCGCCAGCATCGTCACCAGCCCCCAGTCGCGCGCCTGCTCGGCCCCCACGGGCCGCGCGGTATAGGTGAGATAGCGCAGCACGTCCGAACGCACGAGGCCCGGCAAAAGCGCCATGCCGCCCATGTCCGGCACCAGCCCCCATTTCATCTCCATCACCGCCAGCTTGGCATCGGGCTGCGCGATGCGAATGTCGGCGCCCAGCGCCAGTTGCAGCCCGCCGCCATAGACCGCGCCCTGCAAGGCCGCGACGACCGGCACCGGCACCTTGCGCCAGACCATCGCAACCTGCTGCACCAAGTTGGCGTCGCCATGGCTGCGCCCCATCAACCACTCTTCCGGGTCGCGGCTGGCCAACTGGCCGAAGCTCGCCACGTCGAGCCCGGCGCAGAAGCTCTTGCCCTCGCCGGCCAGGACCACGGCGCGGGCTTTCGAGGCCGCCACCTCCTCACCGGCGGCGACGATGGCCTCCATCATTTCAGGGTCGAGCGCGTTCATCTTGTCGCCCCGCGTCAACGTGACATGGGCGACGTGATCCTTGTAGTCCACCGCAACCCGGGCCATGGCATCCCTCCTCTGGCATCTCTCGGCCTCACCCTGCCCCGGGGCGGGCGCGGAAATCCAGCCCGGACGCGGCGGCACGAGCTGGACGCCACCCCGCCGCCCGGCTTATCTGGCGCCATGACACAGCCACGCTATACCCCGCTCGTCCAGTCGCTGCCCGCCACCGTGCCCTTCGTCGGCCCCGAGACGCAGGAGCGCGAGCGCGGCGCACCTTTCGCCGCCCGGCTGGGCGCCAACGAGAGCGTCTTCGGCCCCTCTCCCTCGGCCATCGAGGCGATGCGCCGCGAGGCGGCCGGGATCTGGAAATACGGCGACGCCCAGAGCTTTGACCTGCGCCGGGCGCTGGCCACGCATCACGGGGTCGCGCCCGAGAACATCCAGGTGGGCGAGGGGATCGACGGGCTGCTGGGCTACCTCGTCCGCCTCGTGGTGGCCGAGGGCGATGCGGTCGTGACCTCGGACGGAGCCTATCCCACCTTCAACTACCATGTGGCAGGCTATGGCGGGGTGCTGCACAAGGTGCCCTATCGCGACGACCGCGAGGACATCGCCGCGCTCTTCGCCCGCGCGGGCGAGGTCGGCGCCAAGCTGGTCTATCTGGCCAATCCCGACAACCCGATGGGCAGCTGGTATCGCGGCGCGGAAATCGCGGCGGCGCTGGATGACCTGCCCGAGGGCTGCCTGTTCGTCCTGGACGAGGCGTACGTGGAATGCGCCCCCGAGGGCACGGAAGCGCCGATCGAGGCCGAAGACCCGCGGGTGATCCGCATGCGCACCTTCTCCAAGGTTTACGGCATGGCCGGCGCGCGGGTGGGCTATGCCATCGGCGCGCGCGATCTGATCGCGGCGTTCAACAAGGTGCGCAACCATTTCGGCATGAACCGCATGGCCCAGGCCGGCGCGCTGGCCGCCTTGCGGGACCGCGACTGGCTGGCCCATGTGCAGGACCAAATCGCCCGGTCGCGCGACCGCATCGCCGCCATCGCGCGCGACAATGGCCTCACCCCCCTGCCCTCGGCCACCAATTTCGTGGCGCTGGATTGCGGGCGGGACGGCGCTTTCGCCAAGGCCGTGCTGGACGGACTGGTGGCGCGCGGCATCTTCGTGCGCATGCCCTTTGCCGCGCCTCAGAACCGCTGCATCCGGGTAAGCTGCGGCACCGAGGCCGATCTGGACGCCTTCGCCACCGCCCTGCCCGGCGCGCTCGAGGACGCGCGCGGCGGCTGACGGCCCGGGCGCGCGCCCCCGTCTTCTTCTCGTGTCAAAATACCGCCCCCGGAGGGTTGGCTTTCGCAGAAAGTCAATTTCCGCCAAAGCAGGCGTCACGTTTTCGTGATGGACCTGACGCGCGCGCCTCCCGCGTTATCCTGACGCAGGACCGGCGGAGGCAAAGCAGGATGCAGCACAAGCAGATCGGAACGGTGCCCGACTTCACCACGCCGGCGCTGATCATGGCAGGGGTGAACCTGACCTGGATCTTCATCGCGCTCTGGGCACTGCTGGGCTTTCTGCCGGTGCTGCTGCTGGCGCTGGGTCTCAACCGGGGCGTCAGCTGGCTCGCCCGGCGCCGGGGCGTCTAGCGCCCGGCCATCACCGCCGCCGCAGCCTCGAGCGCGCCCGCCCCGCGCGGGATGTCGAGCGCGGCGAGCCCCGCCTCGACCCCGCCCAGAAGCCCCATGACCATCTGCCCGTTCACATGGCCCATATGGCCGAAGCGGAAGAACCCGTGCCAAGCCGGGTCGCCCGGCGGCGCCATGCCAAGACCGATGCCCAAGGTCAGCCCAACATTGTCCTGAACCCAGTCGCGCAGCGCCGTGCCCTGCGGCGGAGGAAGCCGCAGCGACGTGACCGCGTGCGACCGGAACCCCGGGTCCGAGACGTTCAGCGCCAGCGCCCCGCCCTCGGCCCAGACTTCGCAGGCCGCCCAGATCGCGCGCGCCAGCCGCGCGTGCCGCTCCCAGATCGCCTCCATCCCCTCGGCGAGGATCATGTCGAGCGCGGCGCGCAGGCCGAACAGGTGATGCGTCGGCGCGGTGCCGTTCCAGTATTGATAGAACATCTCGGGGTTGGCGCGCGGGCGCCAGTCCCAGTAGAGGCTCACCCGCTCCATCGCGTCGCGCACCCGTGCCGCCCGGTCGTTGAAGAAGACGAAGCCCAGCCCCGGCGGCACCATCAGCCCCTTCTGCGAGCCGGTCAGCACCACGTCGGCACCCCAGGCGTCCATCTCGAACCGGTCGCAGGCCAGCGAGGCGATTCAATCGCCCATCAGGAGCGCGGGATGGCCCAGATCGTCCAGCACCGCGCGCAGCCCGGCCACGTCATTGCGGATGCTGGTCGAAGTGTCCACATGCACCGCCGGCACCGCCTTGATCCGTTTCCCGGTGTCGGCGCGCAGGGTATCGGCGATCCGGTCCATGTCCCAGGGCGCGGATTTGCCGAAATCCAGCATCTCCACCTCGGCGCCCAGACCGCGCGCCACCTCGGCCCAGCCGTGGCCGAACCGGCCCGTGGCGGGGACCAGCACCCGCTCGCCCGGCGCCACGGTATTGGCCAGCGCGGCCTCCCAGACGCCGTGGCCGTTGCTGATATAGATCGTGGCACTGTGGCGGGGGGGGGGGACCGTCTTTAGGTCGCGCACCAACCCCGCGGCCAGGGCCTCGATCTCGCCGGCATAAATGTTGGGCGCCGGCCGGTGCATTGCGCGCAGCACCTCGTCGGGGATCACCGAAGGGCCGGGAATGGCCAGGTAGCAGCGCCCGCCGGCCAGGTTGACGGTCTGTTTCATCGGAAGGTCCGTTGCTTTGTTCACGGCCACCCTAGCCGCCCGCCCGGCGGGGTCAATCGCCCCGCGCTTGCACGCGGCGCGTGCGCGGCGTAAATGCGCGGGGATGGTCCCGACCCGTTTTTCCGGCAGCCGCGAAGAGGCCCGCGCA
>DOIS01000128.1:9439-14748 GCA_003511785.1 Paracoccaceae bacterium | reverse complement strand
TGCCGTTCCAGCGCGGCTTCGGTGTATTTGTTGTCCAAATTGGATTTGTCCGGCGTGGTCACGAAAAACCGCTGAAGCCGGGATTGGCTGGCCGTGGTATCAGACATTTCTGA
Source organism: Paracoccaceae bacterium (assembly GCA_003511785.1). Classification (GTDB taxonomy): domain Bacteria; phylum Pseudomonadota; class Alphaproteobacteria; order Rhodobacterales; family Rhodobacteraceae; genus UBA7951. The sequence goes on along the minus strand of DOIS01000128.1, from coordinate 14,635 downwards.
TGCTCCCTCGCTATGTAGCGGGATATGGGGTCGCACCATCCAAACATCACGGGGCCAAAAACAAAAGACCCCGCCGGGTTCGGCGGGGCAAGGCTTGGTACCATGTGTCAGGCCACAGGCACCGGCGGTATTGGTGTGATCAGTTGTGCAGTTCGGCCCGGATCTGCTGGCGCAGCACGTCGATCGGAACGGTTTTTCCGTCGCGCTTGAAGCACCAGTATGTCCAGCCATTGCAGGACGGCGCGTTTTCCAGATGCGCGCCCACCTGGTGGATCGAGCCGCGCACCTCGCCGCCGATCAGGGTGCCGTCGGCACGGACCTTGGCCTTGTAGCGCTTGTTCATCGAGTAAAGCTCTTCGCCCGGGCGCAGCATCCCGCGCTCGACCAGCTGGCCGAAGGGCACGCGCGGTTCGGCCCGTTTCGAGGCGCTGACCTGCAACGCCTCGCGGTCGAACTTGCGCACCTTGGCGATGCGCGCCTCGGCCACGCGGCGATAGCTCTCCTCGCGCTCGATCCCGATGAACTCTCGGCCCAGCATCTTGGCCACCGCGCCGGTTGTGCCAGTGCCGAAGAACGGGTCGAGCACCACGTCGCCCGGGTTGGTCGAGCCCACCAGAACCCGGTGCAGCAGCCCCTCGGGTTTCTGCGTGGGATGCGCCTTCTCGCCGTTCTCGTCCTTGAGCCGTTCATGCCCGGTGCAGATCGGCAACACCCAGTCCGAGCGCATCTGCACGCCCTCGTTCAGGGCTTTCAAGGCCTCGTAGTTGAAGGTGTATTTACCGGCCTGCGATTTCGAGGCCCAGATCATCGTCTCATGCGCGTTGGTGAACCGCTTGCCGCGGAAATTCGGCATCGGGTTCGACTTGCGCCACACCACATCGTTGAGAATCCAGAACCCCGCGTCCTGGATCGCGGCACCCACGCGGAAGATGTTGTGATAGGACCCGATCACCCAGATCGCCCCGTCGGGCTTGAGCAGCCGCCGCGCGGCCTTCAGCCAAGCGCGGGTGAAACCGTCATAGGCCGCGAAACTGTCGAACTGGTCCCAATGATCGTCGACCGCGTCCACCTGGCTGTTGTCCGGACGGTGCAACTGGCCCTTGAGTTGCAGGTTGTAGGGCGGATCGGCGAAGATCAGGTCCACCGATGCCTCAGGCAGACCGTTCATCACCTCGATGCAGTCGCCATCCAGAATCGCGTTCAAAGGGAGCGCGGTCGCCGCGCCCTTCGTCTTGGTCATTGTCATTCTCTGCCTCGTTCCCGGCGCTTATGCGCCCGATCTTGTTGGCAGCCAGAATGAGTCAAACCCAATTCGGCGTCAATTTCTTTTTTGAATCAGTCACTTACCAATTCTTCTTGATACAAGATATTGTGCACCGGCTTGAAGGATCGTCTATGGTGTGGGGTGACACCGAGATTTAGAAGCGCGTCCCTGTGGCTTTTCGATCCATACCCGGCATTGGTCTCCCAGCCATAGCCGGGATGCTGTTGCGCAAGCTCCACCATGAGCGCGTCGCGGCAGCATTTGGCCATGATCGAGGCCGCCGCAATGGACAGGCACAGACCGTCACCCTTGACGATCGCGCGCGCCGCGCAGGGCAGATCCGCGGGCAGAATATGGCCGTCGATCAGCAGGAAATCCGGTGCCGGGTCGAGCGCGGCGACCGCCCGGCACATGGCCAGGTGCGAGGCGGCCAGGATATTGAGCCGGTCGATCTCCTCGACCGTGGCATGAGCAACCGCGACCTCGGCACAGGCGCGGATCTCGGCCTCGAGCGCGATCCGTCGCGGGGCGGTCAGCAACTTGGAGTCGTTCAGCCCCTCGGGGGCCCGGACGATGTCCAGCACCACCGCCGCCGCCGTCACCGGCCCGGCCAGCGGCCCGCGCCCCACCTCGTCCACGCCGGCGATGCGCAGATAGCCCTCGGCCCGGGCAGCACGTTCAAAACTGTCATCCGGCTGACCCATGGTTTTTCATTGCCGAAAGGCCGCGCTCCGCGCAAGCCGAAAGGGGGCCGAAGCCCCCCGGCCCGGACCTAGCGGCGCGCCAGGCGATAGCCGTTCTGTCGCAGGCAGCGAGGGTCATAGCCCTGGCGCAGCCCGTTCCGGGTCCAGACCCGTTCGCGGCATTGCTGCGGCAATTGCCCGGCGTGGCGATAGTGTCGGTTCAGACACCGCGCGCCGAGGACGGTGATGCGTTCTCCACACCCCACGCGATGCTCGCGCAGGCACTGTGCCGGCAGGGCGCAGCTGTCCGCCCACAGGTTCGGACGATGCGGCATCGTGCCGGTGGTGCCGGGGCGGGTCGGGCGATGCACCACGGGGGGATCATCGTCGCGGTTGTGCTCGCGGATGGCCGCGCCCAGAAGCGCCAAGGCCGCAATCCCGGCGATGATGCGGGCGGTGTCCTCATCGGCGCGGGCCGGGGCGGCACTCAGGCCGGTGACGGCAACGGCCGTGGCGACGATCAGGGCGATGAACTTGCGATGCATGGGCGGGGCTCCTTTCGGGTTACGCGACCTGCGCCGGGGTGGCGCGGCGATGCCCCAGACCTGCCCGCCCCGCGCTCCGCCTCTCAATATCTTTCCTGGGTTATCGGATAACCGGCACTGCGCAGGGCCTGCGTTATTGAATATCGCGCGAAGCGCGCGCAATTTGGCGGCATGAAACAGCTTGCCCTCTGCCTGGCCCTGGCGCTGACAACCGCCGCCGGGGCCGTCTCCGCCCAGGACGCAACCTGCTATGCCGATTACAAGGCCAAGCAGGACGACCCGTTGCGACTGCATTACGGCGTGATCGAACTGACCCAGGGCTGCGCGCCGGAGCAGGCCCGCGCCGAGATTGCCGCCCGCCTGGCCCCTGCCGGCTGGACGCTGCTGAACGTGCTGGGCGTGTTCGGCCCCGAGGGCCTTGCCGAAAGGGAGGCCGATGCAGGCGCGTTCTTCCTCCGTTTCTGAGGCGCGCCGCTCCGGCAGCCGCGTCGTCACCTTGGGCCTTGCCGCCATCGTGCTGATCCTCGGCGCGGCGGCGGTCCTGCTGTTCCTGACCCTACCCGACGCCAACGCCTTCAACGCCCGGGTCGAGCGGATTTTCGTCGAGAACGACGCGCTGACGACACCGGCAGAGATCACGCTGCTGGAAATCCTGGCCCAGTCCGGCACCGCCTTTTCCGACACGCTGGCCAGCTACCGGATGGTGATCTTCGTCCTGCTGGTGTTCTCGGCCGCGCTCCTGATCGCGGCGCTTGTCTTCCTGGTGATGCTGGTCACGCTCAACCGCCGCATGGCCCAGATCGAGCGGTCGGGCATCCAGGTCACCTCGCTGCTGATCTCGCGCGAGGAAAACACCGTCTACCTCAACAATCTCGACTTCAAGCTGACCGATGCCGCGATGGAGACCCTCGCCGTGCTGGCCGAGGCGCGGCTGGACGGCGATGTGCTCTCGGGCGCGGCGATCGAGGCGATGATCACCGGCCGCGATGCCAGCGATTGCGAAGAGGCCGCCGGCGCCACAAGGATCAAGCGTCTGCGCGACACGCTGGGCAACCAGATGGTCAGCGAGTTGCTCGTCAAGAACATCGCCCGGCGCGGCTACATGCTGGCCATCGACCGCGACGTGATCGAGATGGTATGACCGCCGCGAACGAGAGGTGGCGATCCCGGCAGGATTCGAACCTGCGACCTGCCGCTTAGGAGGCGGCTGCTCTATCCTGCTGAGCTACGGGACCGTTGCCGGCGCGGCCCTGTCTTAACGGGCGGGGCGGGTCTTGTCACGGGCCGCGCGAGATATTGAACAAGGGCGGACGTTTGCGATAGCATCGGCGGACCCCAGACAAGGAAACCGGCCTTGACCCTCCCCCCCAAACGCCCGCTGACCCTGCGCGACGTCTCCAACGCCTCGGGCGTGTCGGAAATGACCGTGAGCCGGGTTCTGCGCAATCGCGGCGATGTCTCGGACAAGACCCGTGCGCGGGTGCTCTCGGCCGCCAAGGAACTGGGCTATGTGCCCAACAAGATCGCGGGCGCGCTGGCCTCGAACCGGGTCAACCTGGTGGCGGTCATCATCCCCTCGCTGTCGAACATGGTGTTTCCCGAGGTGCTGACCGGCATCAACCAGGTATTGGAAGAGACCCCGCTCCAGCCCGTGGTGGGCGTCACCGATTATCTCCCCGAGAAGGAGGAGCGCGTGCTCTACGAGATGCTGTCCTGGCGGCCCTCGGGGGTCATCATCGCGGGGCTCGAGCATTCCGACGCCGCGCGCGCCATGCTGACGGCAGCCGGCACCCCGGTGGTCGAGATCATGGATACCGACGGCAAGCCGGTGGATGCGATGGTGGGGATCTCCCATCGCCGCGCCGGACGCGAGATGGCGCGCGCGATCCTCAAGGCGGGCTATCGCCGGATCGGCTTTTTGGGCACCAAGATGCCGCTCGACCACCGCGCGCGCAAACGCTTCGAGGGCTTCACCGAGGTGCTCGCCAAGGAGGGGGTCGAGATCGAGGACCGCGCCTTCTATTCCGGCGGCTCGGCGCTGGCCAAGGGGCGCGAGATGACCCGCGACATGCTCGCCCGCTCGCCCGACCTAGATTTCCTCTATTACTCGAACGACATGATCGGCGCGGGCGGGCTGCTCTACCTGCTGGAACAGGGCATCGACGTGCCGGGGCAGATCGGGCTCGCGGGCTTCAACGGGGTGGAGCTTCTGGACGGGTTGCCGCGCCAGCTTGCCACCATGGACGCCTGCCGGGCCGAGATCGGACGCAAGGCGGCCGAGATCATCAAGGCCCGGCTGGAAAGCCCCGAGGCCGAGGTCGACACGCAGATCACCCTGACCCCGACCATCGCCTATGGCGACACGCTGAAACGGACCTGAGGCGTGGCCACGCCGCGGATCGACAACCGCACCGCGCGGCGGCTGTTCCTGGACCGCCACGCCCTGCTGGAACGGCCCACGGGCCCGGCGCATGGCGCCGCGCTCGGTGCGCTGATCGACCGGCTGGGATTTGTCCAGATCGACAGCATCAACACCCTCGCCCGGGCGCATGACCTGATCCTTCATGCCCGTCGACCCCGGTATCGGCCGGACCATCTGGACCGGCTCTATGCCCGCGACCGCGCGCTGTTCGAACACTGGACCCATGACGCTGCCATGATCCCGATGCGGTTCTTTCCGCATTGGCAGCTGCGCTTTGCCCGC
>DOIS01000128.1:0-9044 GCA_003511785.1 Paracoccaceae bacterium | reverse complement strand
TCGCGCAGGTGCTCGACCACGTCCGCGATCACGGCCCGGTCTCGTCCTCGGATGTGGGCGCGGACGAACGAAAGGGCACCGGCGGCTGGTGGGACTGGCACCCATCCAAGACCGCGCTGGAATATCTCTGGCGCTCCGGGGCGCTGTCCGTGGTGGGACGGCGGGGGTTCCGCAAGTATTACGACCTGACCGAACGCGTGATCGACGAAGGCGTTCTTCAACAGCATCCGTCCTCTGAGGAGAGCATCGCCTGGCTCTGCAACGCCGCGCTGGACCGGCTGGGCTTCGCCACCCCCGGCGAGATCGCGGCCTTCTGGGCCACCGCCTCGTCCGCCGAGGCGCGCGACTGGTGCGCACGCGAGGAGGCTGCCGGCCGCATCGTGCCGGCCGAGGTCACGACCGCCGACAACCGGTTGCGCAAGACTTTCCTTCGCCCCGAGACACTGGACCAGCTTGCCGATCTGCCGCCGGCGCCCGGCGGCTTGCGGGTGCTCAGCCCGTTCGACCCGGCGCTGCGCGACCGGGCGCGGGCCGAACGGCTGTTCGGGTTTCACTACCGGATCGAGGTCTTCGTGCCCGCGCCGAGGCGGCGTTATGGCTACCACGTCTTTCCGCTGCTGGAGGGCGACCGGCTGGTGGGGCGCATCGACATGAAGGCAGACCGAGCCGCCGGTCGGCTGAGTGTGACCGGACTCTGGCCGGAACCGGGCCTGCGCTGGAGCCACGCGCGCCAATCCCGGCTCGAGGCCGGGTTGGACCGCGTCCGGCGGTTTGCCGCGCTCGAGGATGTATCATTCGCCGATGGCTGGCTGCGCGAGCCGTCTTGAGCCGCCGCAAGGGTCAGTCCAGAAACCCGTGCTCGGCTATCGCGTCGATCAGCGCGCCCAATGTTTCCTCCTCCGAGCGCCCCGACGTGTCGAGATGCAACTCGGCCTTCTTGTAGAGCGACTCGCGGCTGCGCAGGATGGATTTCAGCTGCTCCATCGCCTCGGGGTTGCCGGCCATGGGCCGCTCATCCCCTTGCGCCCGCACCCGCCCCATATGCTCCTCGGGGCTGGCCTTGAGCCAGATCGTGTGAAAGTTGTCCAGCAGCGTGGCATAGGTCTCGGGCTCGGAAACGATCCCGCCCGCGACCGCCATGATGACCGCCTCATGCGTGGCGATCACCCGGTCCAGCGCCTGCGCCTCCAGCTTGCGATAGCCCTCCTGCCCGTAAAGCGCGATGACCTCGTCCACGGGCATGCCCGAATGATCCTCGATCTCGCGGTTCAACTCGACGAAGGGCATGTCCAGCGCCGCCCCGGCCCTGGCCCCCAGCGTGGATTTGCCGGCGCCCCTCAGCCCCACAAGGCAGATGCGGTTGGCGCGCTGGCGGCTTTCCGGTTCGGGGTTGAGCAGGTCGAGCACGGCGCGCTGCACCTCGCCGGTGGACTGCCGGAACAGGTCCGCCACCCGCAGCGCATCCGAGGTCCAGGGGTCCTCCTCGCCCACCAGCCATTCGATCCGGTGATCCAGTGCGATCGCCACGCGCTGCAACAGCCCGATCGAGATATTGCCCTCGCCGGCCTCGATCTGTGCCAAGTAGCGCGGAGAGACGCCCGAGGCGTCCGACAGCACGCGGCGCGGAATGCCGCGACGCTCGCGGGCCTTGCGAACCCGCTCGCCCACCCGCAGGATGAGCGCCGACACCGCGAGGTCCGTTTCGCTGGGCGCTTCGGTGGTTTCGCCTCGGAAATTGGTGATCTCGGCCATCGCGCCCCGGTGGCTTGTGTAAAATATTGCAAAAACTCTAGGCCGGGGGGCCGGTTTCTTCAATCTGAAATGGTATTTCGGTCCGCCTTCCGCACTATGCTGCGGAAAGCCAGCTGGGGCACGGACGCCATCAAGGTTGCCTGTCCCGCACACAATGCGGGGCGGGGCCCTACCGGGGCGCGCAATGGCGGGCGCGTTTCGCAACAGGCGCACCCGTGACGATCAAGATCAGGCCGACCCGCCATGCCAGGCGCTTGCGATGTCAGCTCCCCGCGCCGCGCGACAGGATCAGGTCGGGCAGCACCAGCGCCACGATCAGCGCGGGGCACAGCCCCTTGCAGTCCTTGCAGCCGACGCACGGGCCGTTCAAGCTCGCCAATTCCTCAGCCAGACCGCCCGTGTGAACCGTGGGGCTTTTGTCGCGATTGATAATCAACCTCAACTCCCGAGCACAAAACCTGATTTGTGCGGGACGCGCCGAAGGGCGCATCCCGCTCATAGCATGATTCTCAGGCCATGTGCAGCTTGACGTATTCGAAATCGCCAGGCTTGTTGTCGATCCCGACTTTCGGCGGCGCGATCCGGCTGGCGTATTTGCCCGGCTCATAGCAAGGCTTCATCAGCGACTGGATGAAATCGCCATCCGCCTTGGTGGGCAGCCATTCCGGCTTGCGGCGCTCCCATTCCTCGGCCGACATGATGTTGCCCTGCGGGTCCACGGCGACCTCGGAGAAGACGCCGATCTGCCGATGGAACCCCTCATGCGGAAGGGTCATCTCGAACTCGATCCCGGCGCGCTCGATGATCTTGTTCCAGCGCTTCACCCCGCCGGCCGCGTCGCGCACGTAGTCGTCGCGCAGGCGCATGTTGATCGCGGTCAGGGCGGGGGCCTGTTCGCGCACGATCTGACCGTCCTTGATCGTGGCCACCTCATAGGTGTCCTCGGTCAGCTTGTGATCGTCCTCGATCCGATGCTCCATGTAGCGGCCCTTGATCCCGGCGTTGAACGCGTTGGCCGCGTTGGTCGAGACCTCCTGACCGAACAGGTCCAAGCTAAGCGTGTAGTGCAGGTTCAGCTTCTTCTGGATCGTCGGCAGGTCGATCACGCCCAGGTCGCGCACCTTGTCGATGTCATAGGGATCGCTGATCCCGGCCTTATTCATCGCCTCGACCGTGGCCTGGACGGTGCGGCCCACCCCGGTCTCGCCCACGAACATGTGGTGCGCCTCTTCGGTCAGCATGAACCGGCAGGTGCGCGACAGCGGGTCGAAGCCAGATTGCGCCAGGCTTTCAAGCTGCATCTTGCCGTCACGGTCGGTAAAATAGGTGAACCTGAAGAAGGACAGCCAATCCGGCGTCTCCTCATTGAAGGCGCCCAGCATCCGCGGCGCCTCCTCGCTCCCCGAGGAGCGGCGCAGCAGGTCGTCGGCCTCCTCGCGCCCGTCGCGGCCGAAATACTTGTGCAGCAGATAGACCATCGCCCAGAGGTGGCGCCCCTCTTCGACATTCACCTGGAACAGGTTGCGAAGGTCATAGAGCGAGGGCGCCGTGATCCCCAGGAATTTCTGCTGCTCGACGCTCGCCGGCTCGGTGCCGCCCTGGATCACGATCAGACGCTTGAGCATGTTGCGGTATTCGCCCGGCACTTCCTGCCAGGCCGGCTCGCCGGCATGTTCGCCGCAGGGAATGCGCCGGTCCTCGACCTGCGGCGCCAGCAGCACCCCCCAGCGGTATTCCGGCATCTTCACGTAGTCGAACTTGGCCCAGCCCTTGGGGTCCACGCTCACCGCCGTGCGCAGATATACTAGGCTCTCCTGGAAGTTCTGCGGGATCAGGTCGTTCCACCAGTTGATGTAGCCCGGGTGCCACTTCTCGAGCGCCTTGAGCACCCGCCGGTCGGAACTCAGGCCCACGTTGTTGGGGATTTGCGTGTCGTAGCTCACGTTGATGAGGTCAAGCATTCTCGTCTCTCTTGATCGGCGCGTGACGCGCCGTGCGATCCATCCCCGCAAAAGTAGCGCAAGCGTCAGGGTCGCGTAAAGGCGATCAATGCAGCATAATGCACCAAATCAACACGACCCCATCAGAATCGGGCTGTTACGGCGGAGCATACGCCGTTTCAATTCTGCTTTTGTGCATTATAATACAGATTTTGTGATTTTTGGCGCCCCCCGCCACGCACCACCGCGACCGCTGCCCACGCCTCGGCCAGCGGAACCCCCATCACCGAATCGCCCTTGCGCCCTGACGCCGTGAAATGACCCTCGGCCATGTCGCACAGCCGAACCACCGCGCGCGGCCGATCCATCCGCGCCTTGAGCGCAGCATTGGCAAGCTGGATCGCGCCCTGCACGAACTCCCGCTCCGGCCCCTCCGGCAACGCCATCCACACCGGCTCGAACAGCTCATGCGCCTCCCAGTAGAAGCCCGCGTTGAAACAGGTCCAACCGCCGCGCCAGGCGTCGGAACGCGCCGGCGCGGCCGCATCCATTCCGGGATGCAACCGCGCCTTGATCGGATCGAAGAAATCTTCGGGGTGGCGCGCGGTCTGCCCCGGCACATAGGCGTGCGGGGGCAGGATCGGACGCGCCATGTCCCTACCAGGTCGGCAGCAGGAACAGGGTGATCGCCGGGAACATCACCAGGATCACCACCCGGATCAGGTCCGAGCCCACGAAGAACATCACCGCCTTGTAGGTCTCGATCATCGGCGTCTTGCGGTCCATCGCGTTGATGATGAACAGGTTCATGCCCACCGGCGGGGTGATGAGGCCGACCTCGACCACGATCAGTACGAGGATGCCGAACCAGATTGCCACCAGCTCGGTCTCGATCCGGTTGGCCATGCCCTGGGTCACGCGGATGTCCAGCGCACGCATCTGCTCGCGCGTCAGCTCGACCCCGTTGGCGATCGCGGTCTGGATGCCGTTCAACATCTCCTGGGTCATGCCCTCGGGAATGCCCAGCGCCAGCACCTCGCGCGCGGCCTCGGCCTGCATCGCGGCCAGATTGACCATGTCGAAATCCATCACCGAGATCACCGGGTAGAAGATCGGGATGGTCAGCAGGATCATCGACAGGCTGTCCATGAGGCAGCCGAACACCAGGTAGAAGCACAGGATCAGCGCCAGCACGGTCCACGGGCTGAAGCCCTGGTTCACCACGAAGTTCGACAGTTCCTGCGGCACCTGGGTCAGCGCCAGGAACCCGTTGTAGAAGGCCGCGCCCAGCACGATAAAGAAGATCATCGCGGTCGAGCGCGCGGTCACAAGGAAGCTCTCGCCCAGCGTCTCGCGGGTCAGCCCGCCATTGGCCCAGGCGATCAGCCCGGTGCCGGCGGCGCCCACCGCCGCGCCCTCGGTCGGCGTGAACCAGCCCAGGTAGATGCCGCCCACCACCAGTGCGAAGACCAGCAGCACGGGCCAGACCTTGGCCAGCGCGGCGAAACGCTCGGAATAGGGCACCCGCGGGCGGGTCCCGGCAGATTCCGGGTAGAGCCGAACGTAGACCGAGATCGCGATGACATAGCCCAGCGCCGCCAGAAGCCCCGGGATGAAGGCCGCGAGGAACAGCTTGGCGATGTTCTGCTCGGTCAGGATGGCATAGATCACCAGCACCACGGAGGGCGGGATCAGGATGCCCAGCGTGCCGCCCGCGGCCAGCGTCGCGGTCGAGAACCCGCCAGCATAGCCGTATTGCTTGAGCTCGGGCAGGGCCACCCGGCCCATCGTGGCGGCGGTGGCCAGGGACGAGCCGCAGATCGCGCCGAAGCCCGCGCAGGCGCCCACCGACGCCATGGCCACGCCACCCTTGCGATGGCCCAGGAAGCTCTCGGCCGCCTTGAACAGCGCGGTGGACATGCCGCCCAGCGTTGCGAAATGGCCCATCAGCAGGAACATCGGCACGATGGTCAAGGAATAAGAGGAGAAAGTGGTGTAGGTCTCGCTCTTGAGCCGGCCGAAGGCCACGGCGAACCCGTCGGTGACGATCACCAGCCCGGCCAGCCCCACGACGAACATCGCCAGCCCGATCGGCACCCGCAGGAAGATCAGGATCATCAGGGCGGGAAAGGACGCGATCCCGATCTCAAGCGCGCTCATTGTTCGACCTCCACGCCGTCCCAGACCAGGATGCGGCCGGTTGCGAATTCATAGACCCGGACATAGGCCATGTAGGTGCCCACCAACGCCGCCACGCAGGAGGCGAAGAAGCTTGCGGCATAGGCCCACCAGACGGGAAATTGCAGCAGGAACGACGTCTCGCCATTGGCGTATTTCGACATCAGCCCCGCGCCCAGCCGCCAGGTGATGAGGATCAGCACGGCGGCAAAGACGACCTCGGTCACCATGCGCAGGAAACGGTTCACGCCCGCAGGAAAACTGTTGGCCAGAATATCGACCGAGGCATGGCCCGAGGTGATCTGGCAGAGCGGCAGGAAGGCGAAGATGGCAAAGGCCACGCCCGCCTCGACCAGTTCGAAATCGCCGTTCACCGGCCCGACCCCGATGGCGATCATCCAGTCGGCGAACCCGGGCGCGAGCCCTTGCATGAAATCGCCATGGAAGAAGCCGTTGAGAAGCCGCCCGGCAATCGAGATGCAGGTCAGCACGATCAGCGCGGTCAGCACGGCCCCGCCGATATAGGCCATCGCCCGCGCGAGGCTCATCATCGCTTTGTACATCGCTTGTCTGTCCCCACCCTACAGGAGGGGCCGCAGCGTTGGTCCGCCGCGGCCCTTGTCACGATCGTCTGCCGCTCATTCGTATTGCGGCGTGTATTTCTCGATCAGCATCCGGGCCTCGTCGATCAGCGCCTGACCGTCATAGCCCTTCTCGTTCATGTCGGCGACCCAGGCGTCATAGATCGGCTGCGCGGCGTCGATCCAGACCTGGGTCTGGGCGTCGTCCAGCGTGATGATCTCGTTGCCCATGTCCATGGCGATCTCGCGTGCCGGGCCGTCGGCATCGGCCTGGGTGCCTCCGGCGAAGACCGAGAATTCCAGCCCCGAATTGTCGTCGATCACCTTCTGCAGGTCCTCGGGCAGGCTCTCGTACTTGTCCTTGTTCATCGCCAGAACGAAGGTCAGGGTGTACATCGCCTTGCCCGCGAGCTCGGTGTGATACTCGACCAGCTCCGGCACCTTGAGCGCGGTGGTGACTTCCCACGGGATGGTGGCGCCGTCGATCACACCCTTGGACAGGCCCTCCGGGATCGCCGGAACCGGCATGCCCACCGGGGTCGCGCCCAGTTCGGTCAGAAGCGAGTTGACCAAGCGCGAGCCGCCGCGGATCTTCATGCCCTGCATGTCGTCGGGCGTCTCGACCGGATCGGCGGTGTGCAGCAGGCCGGGGCCGTGCACCCAGGTGCCGAGGATCTTGACGTCCTTGAACTCGGTGTCCTTCATGTGCTTTTCGAACATTTCCCAATAGGCGTGGCTCACCGCCCGCGCATTGGTCATCATGAAGGGCAGCTCGAACACTTCCGTGCTGGGGAAGCGGCCGGGAGTATAGCCGACCACGGCCCAGACCACGTCGGCCACGCCGTCGATCGCCTGGTCCATCAGCTCCGGCGGCTTGCCGCCCAGCTGCATCGAGGGATAGCGCTCGACCTCGATCCGGCCTTCCGAGGCCTCCTCGACATTGTCGGCCCAGACATCCAGGACCAGCTTCGGCACGTTGGCCTGCGCCGGCAGGAACTGGTGCAGCTTGAGCGTCACCTCCTGAGCGGCGGCGGTGCCGGCCGAAAAGCCCGTGGCCAGCGCCGCAACGGCGGCTCCGCACACGAAACCAAGCAGTTTTCTTCTTTGGATCATCTGATTCCTCCCTAGGTGACCTTTGGCACTAAGTGCCAAGAGTAGGAATTTTTTGCAAAATATTGCCATCACGCCCTGACCGTCCGCCCGGCCTCGTCCGACGCGTGGCAAGACGTCCTCCGAGAGGCATAGAGCCGCGCCTTGATCGCAATTTCAACCCGGACCGAGCGAAAAAACCGACCGAGCAGTCGATTTTTCGATTGTTTCTGAACAGCGACTATAAGCGAAGGCTATTTCGGGGCCATTTGGCGGTCGATATTCGGTGCACCGCCCCATTATCCGGCTCTGGACCTTTCCCGAATCCGGCGCGATGCTGTCGGTATGTCACGATCCCGCTTTGCCCTCTACGAAGGCCATTTCGACCCAAACGATCTGCCCCGCGACATCGGCCCGACCCGCCTGGAGTGGGACAACGGGGACCGTCGCGGCGCGTTTTCCCTGCTGGACACGCATGACGAACCCATCCGGCGCGGCGGCCGGTCGCTGGTGGATACCGGCGACGCGCTGCTCCTGCTGGACGAGGCCGGCGCGGGCGCGCGGCAGAGCGCGCAACGGACGGGCGATTTCACCGCCGACCTTGCGCCCGGCGCGGTGCGCGAGGCACTGAGCTCCCTGTCGGACCTGCGCGCGCTGATCCCGCTCTGCGGCGGCAAGTTGCGCGAGCGGCGCGCGGCGCTGGTGGACGACGAGGGCAAGACGCACGCGCGCGCCGCCTTTCTCCGGCTGACCTCCGGCACGCATAAGGTCACGCTGGTCGAGGTCGAGGCCCTGCGCGGCTATGACAAGGCGTCGCAGGCCCTGTGGGACCGGATCGACGCCCGCGCCGGGCCCGCGCTGCCACCCGCGGACCTGCTGGCGCGGCTCTCGCCGGACCATCGCCCCTATGTCGCCAAGCCCGACATTCCCTTGACCCGGACCGAGTCGGCTTATGACGTGGCCGGCGACATCATCGGCACCTATCTCGCCGTGGCGCGCCGCAACGAGGCCGGGGTGATCGCCGATCTGGATACCGAGTTCCTGCACGACTACCGCGTGGCCCTGCGCAAGACCCGCTCGGTGGTCAGCCTGTTCAAGGGGGTCTATGCCGCCGAGGAGACCGCCGCGCTCAAGGCCGCCCTGTCGGACCTGATGGCGCCCACCGGCCGGCTGCGCGATCTCGACGTCTACCTGCTGGAGCGCGATACCTATTTCGCGCGCCTGCCCGAGAGCCTGCATCACGGGCTGCGCATCATGTTCGACGCCTTCGCCGCCGAGCGCGCGGCGGCCCATCGCGCCCTGGCCGCGCGGCTGCAAGGTCGGGCCTACCGGGCCGAAATTGAGGCGCTCATCGCCCGATTCTCGGGCGCGCAACCGATCGCGCCCGGCCCGCGCGCGGATTGGCCGGCCCATCTCTATGCCCAGCGGCCCATCTGGAAACCCTACCAGAAGGTCTGCCGCATCGCCCGCGAGATCGACGCGGATACACCGGACGCGCAGGTTC
>DOIS01000313.1 GCA_003511785.1 Paracoccaceae bacterium | reverse complement strand
TCCCTGCTCCCCGTGGCCGCTCCTGGGCACCCCGTCGGGCTGGTACAAGTTCTACGCCTACCGCGCCCGCGCCGTGCGCGAGCCGCGCCGCGTGCTGGCCGAGTTCGGCGTGCGCCTGCCCGAGGAGACCGCCGTGCGGGTCTGGGATTCCACCGCCGAGGTCCGGTACCTGGTGATCCCGATGCGCCCCGAGGGCACCGAGGGCATGGACGAGGAGGCGCTGGCCGGGCTCGTCACCCGCGACAGCATGATCGGCACCGGGTTGCCGAAGGCGCCATGACCGCGGCTCACCGATCCTATCGGGCCGACCGCGTATGCTGCGCATACGCTGCCTCGGCCGCGTCGCTGCCGGGGCAGCGACGTTGACCCGCGTCCACGACATGGGCGGACGCTTCGGCGACGGCCCCGTGCGCCCCGAGGCGCAGGGCATCCCGCAGCTTTCTGAAGACTGGCAGGCCCGCGCGCTGGCGCTGACCCTGGCCTCCGGCGCGCTGGGCCGCTGGAACATCGACATGTCGCGCCGTGCCCGCGAGCAACTCGCCCCGCCAGACTACGCGCGTTTCAGCTATTTCGAGAAATGGACCGCCGCGTTGGCCGACCTGCTGGTCGAGACCGGCGCATTGAGCCGCGAGGAACTGGCCGCCGGAGACACGACCGCGCGCCCCATGGCCGACAAGACCCTGCGCGCGGAGCAGGTGGCCGGCGTGCTTGCCCGTGGCGGCCCGGCCGACCGGGACACCGGCCCCGCGCCGCGCTTCGCCCCCGGCGACGTGGTGCGCACCCTTCGTCCCGCCGGCAACCGGCTGGTCGAGGGCGGCCATACCCGGCTTCCCGCCTATGCCGCCGGGGCGCAGGGACGCGTCCTGCGCCGCCACGGCAGCCACGTTTTGCCCGACGCCAACGCCCACGGGCTGGGCGAGGCGCCCGAGCCGCTCTATGCCGTGGCCTTCCCGGCCTCCGAGCTCTGGACCGCCCCGGAGCACCCGCGCGACGAGGTGATCCTCGATCTCTGGCAATCCTACCTGGAGCCCGCATGACCGCCGAAGAGACCCCGCCCGAACCCGCCTTTACCGAGCCCTGGCACGCGCAGGTCTTCGCCCTGACCGTGCATCTGAACGAGGCGGGGCTGTTTGCCTGGCCCGACTGGACCGCGCGCTTCTCGGCCACGCTGGCCGAACACGGGCTGGCCCGCGACCTCGACGGAGGCGACGATTATTTCACCGCCTGGCTGGCGACGCTCGAGGCGTTGCTGGCCGACCTGGACCAGGCCGAGGCGCGCGAGGTCGAGCGCCTGCGGGCGGCCTGGGAGGCGGCCTATCTCGCCACCCCGCATGGCGACCCGGTCAAACTGCCGGGCTGACCGCGCCGGGGCGTGGCAGCCATCCCGGCCTCATGACACCACAGCCGGTTCCGTGCCGCCGGCCCATTCCGCACAAGGCACCGGAACGGCGCCGATTTCGGAAAACCGCTGTGCTTCTTTCTGGTCTCAAAGTACCCCGGGGAGCGCGAGGGGCTGGCCCCTCGCTCCCTCAAGCCCCGCCAGCGCCGACCCCAGGCGTCGCGGGGCTACCCCGTCACATGCGCCAGGAAGCGCGCGATATCCGCCTCCGGGATCGACCAGTCGCAGACCAGCCGCGCGGCCAGCATCTCGTCCGCGTCCGTCCCCTCAAGACTTCCCGACCACATGTGATACATCGCCCCCGAAGCCTGCAACGCCCGGTGCACCCTTCGCGGGAAGGCGGCGAAGAGCATGTTGGCCTCCGGCGCGTGCAGGAACTCCGCCCCGCCCTTGCGCAGCCCCTCGGCCAGCTTTGCCGCCTTCGCATTGGCCTGCCGCGCCAGCCCCAGCCACAGGTCGTCGCGCAGGTATCCCGCCATCTGCGCCGAGAGATAGCGGTGTTTCGAGAAGAGATGCGCGCCGCGCTTGCGGCGCAGCTCGAACTCCCAGGCCTTGGCTGGATCGAAGAAGATCACCGCCTCGACCCCCATGCATCCGTTCTTGGTGCCCCCGAAGGACACCGCGTCGACGCCCGCTTTCCAGGTCATCTCGGCCGGCGTGCAGCCCAGCGCCACCAGCGCATTGGCGAACCGCGCGCCGTCCAGATGCACCGGCAGGTCGAATTCCTTTGCCACCCCGCTGAGCGCCTGCAACTCGTCGAGCGTATAGATCGTGCCGCGCTCGGTCACGGTGGTGATCGAGACCGGCCCGCGCTGCGGCCCGTGCACGCCGCGCGTCTCCTCCGCCTCGACCGCCCCGCGCAGCGCCTCGGCGCTCATCCGGTCGCCCTCGCCCACCAGCGTCAGCTTGGCGCCGCCGGTATAGAACTCGGGCGCGTTGCACTCGTCCTCGTGGATATGCGCCACGGGCGAACAGAACACCGTCTGCCAGGGCTGGCACAGCGTCGCCAGCGCCAGCGCATTGGCCGCCGTGCCCGTGGCCACCAGGTAGACCGCCGCCTCGGGCGCCTCGAAGATCTCGCGCAGCCGGGCGCGCACCTCCTCCATCAATGGATCGGCGCCGTAGGCCCAGACATGGCCGGTGTTCGCTCCGGCGAGTGTCTCCATGATCTGCGGATGCACCGGGCCGGAATTGTCGGATGCGAAATACATGTCAGGTGGGCTCCTCGATGATGTGCTCTTCCCAATCCTCTTCGGGGGTGTCGAACTCCGAGACCGTCTGCCCGCGCACGGAGGCGCCGGCCCGGTGCACCGTCTCCGGATCGCCCGAGATCAGCGGGTGCCAGTCGTAAAGCGGGCGGCCCTCGTGGACCAGCTGATAGGCGCAGGTCGCGGGCATCCAGTAGAGGTTGTCCTCGATATTGCCGGGCCGCAGCACGATGCAGTCGGGCACGAACTGGTGGCGGATGTCGTAGTGCGCGCAGCGGCAGCTGGCGTCGTCCAGAAGCCGGCAGGCCACGCGGGTGAGCGCGACCTCGCCGCTGTCCTCGTCCTCGAGCTTGTTCAGGCAGCACTTGCCGCAGCCGTCGCAGAGCGCCTCCCATTCCGCGGTCGAGAGTTGATCGAGCCGCTTGCGCTCCCAGAACCGGGGCGCGAGGCCGGTCCGGTCGATGGGGTCGCTCATAACGCCGCCAGGATGGCGCGGGCCCGGTCGCAATCGCGCCCCATCTGGGCGATCAGCGCCTCCACCCCCTCGAAGCTCTGTTCGGGGCGCAGGAACTCCACCAGCCCGACGGAAAGCCGCGCGCCGTAAAGATCGCCGGAGAAATCGAACAGAAAGGTCTCCAGGTTGGGCCGGTTCTCGCCGAACATCGGCCGCACGCCCAGCGAGGCGGCGCCATGATAGGCGCCCTTGTGCGGCCCGTCCAGCACGTCGACCAGCACCGCGTAGACCCCGAAGGCGGGCAGGTGCAGCCCGTCGATGGACATGTTTGCGGTGGGAAAGCCCAGGTCGCGGCCGCGCTGCTCGCCGCCAATCACCGGCCCCTCGATCCGGTGCCAATGGCCCAGCATGGCCGCCGCGTCGCCCGGCCGCCCCTCGCTCAGCGCGGTGCGGATCGCGGTCGAGGAAACGGTGTCGTCGGTCTGGCCCAGCAGCGGCGCGATGGTGACGCCGAAACCCATTTCGGCACCGAAACGCTCCAGGTCGGCGGCATCGCCGCTGCGCCCCTTGCCGAAACAGAAATCCGCCCCCACCACGACGTGGCGCAGGCCCAGCCCGTCGCAGAGCACCTTGCCCGCGAACTCCTCGGGAGTCAGCCCGGCCAGGGCCGCGTTGAAATTCAGCTCGTAAAGCCGGTCCACGCCCAGTTTCTCAAGCCGGTGCGCGCGTGCCTCGCGCCGCATCAGGCGGAACGGCGGGGCATGGGGTGCGAAATACTCGCGCGGATGCGGCTCGAAGGTCAGCACGCCCAAGGGCGCCTCGGGACAGGCGCG
This sequence comes from Paracoccaceae bacterium, assembly GCA_003511785.1. Lineage (GTDB taxonomy): Bacteria > Pseudomonadota > Alphaproteobacteria > Rhodobacterales > Rhodobacteraceae > UBA7951. The sequence continues at coordinate 229 of DOIS01000313.1, read as the reverse complement.
GCGCGCCAGTTCGATGACCGAGAGATGGCCCCGGTGAACCCCGTCGAAATTCCCGATCGCGGCGCTGGCGCCACGGTCCGGGGAGGCGACGAACTGATAATCTCGAATGATCCGCATGGGGCGCAGGCGTAGCGCCGGGCGCGCGCGGGATCAAGCACCGATGCGCGGGGCGGGAGGTGTGGCGGAGGGCGGGAGCGAGGGGGCTGTCTGCCCCCTCGCGCTCCCCCGA
>DOIS01000163.1 GCA_003511785.1 Paracoccaceae bacterium | reverse complement strand
TTTGGCCTTCAAGCAGAAGACGGCATACGAGATGGCCACGTGACTGGAGTTCAGACGTGTGCTCTTCCGATCTCCAAGCCCTCGACCGGCGAGGAGGCGATGATGGTGGCCTATGTGCTGGGCCTGCAGGACTGGCGCTGGGCGGTGGGCACGGGCGTGTTCATCGACGACGTGCTGGCCACGGTGGCCTCGGCGCGGGCCGAGGTCGAGGCGCGGGTGCGGCGCACCTTCGTCTATATCGGGGCGATCACGCTGGCCGCCGTGCTGGTGGTGTTCGGCGCGGGCATGGGCGTGAACCTGCGCGAGCGCCGGCTGGCGGACGCCAAGCTCAAGGAGCTGACCCAGCGCGTGTTCGACGCCCAGGAGGAGGAGCGCGGCCGTGTCGCGCGCGAGCTGCATGACGGGATCAGCCAGATCCTCGTGGGCGTGCGCTATGCGCTGGAGAACGCCCGCCGCCGGCTGGCCCGGGGCGACGCGGACGCGGCCGCGGACCCGCTCGACAAGGGCATCGCGCATCTGGGCACCGCCATCGCCGAGGTGCGCCGGATCAGCCGCGATCTGCGCCCCGGCGTGCTGGACGATCTGGGCCTCGGCCCCGCGCTCAAGACACTGACCGACGATTTCCGCGACCGGACGGGGATCGAGACCCGCTTCGACACGGTGGTGTTCCGCAACCGGCTGGACCAGGAGGCCAAGATCGCCCTCTACCGCATCGCCCAGGAGGCGCTGACCAATATCGAGCGCCACTCGGGCGCGCGCCGGGTGACGGTGGACCTGCGCGGCCACCAGAACGGCGCCACGCTCCGCATCACTGACGACGGGCGCGGGCTGGACGGCGCATCGGGCCAGGCCCAGGGCATGGGATTGCGCAACATGCAGGAGCGCGTCGAGCAGCTTGACGGCACCCTGCGCATCCTGTCATCTCGCGGCGCGCGCGGCGGCACGGTGATCGAGGCGCAGGTGCCGCTGACCCACCTGCTGCCGCCCGAAGAGGACAGCCCCGGCAAACGCGAGGTGCAGGCATGAGCGCATCGGTGCGCGTGATGATCGTGGACGACCACCCGATGGTGGCGGAAGGCATCCAGTCGATCCTGGAGGGCTATGACGGCATCGAGGTGGTGGCCTGCCTCGCCTCGGGCCAGGCGGCGGTGGACCAGTGCGCGATCCATGCCCCCGACGTGATCCTGATGGACCTGAACATGCCGGGGCTCGGCGGACTCTCGGCCACCGAGATGATCCTGGAGCGCGCCCCGGGCACGCGCATCCTGATCCTGTCGATGCATGACAGCCCCGAATACATCTCGACCGCGCTGAGCCACGGCGCCGTGGGCTACGTGCTGAAAGACGTGCCCACCGACGAGATCAAGCAGGCCATCGACACGGTGATGGGCGGCGCGCGCTATCTCTGCACCGGGGCCGAGGGGGCGTTGAACCCCAAGGACGGCGAAAGCCGCGAGGCGCTCACCGGGCGCGAACAGACCATCCTTTTGCAACTGGCGCAGGGCAAGTCCAACAAGGAGGTGGCGCTGGCGCTGGACATCTCCGTGCGCACGGTCGAGACCCATCGCAAGAACATCAAGCGCAAGCTGGGCATTTCCTCGACCGCCGGGCTCACGCGCTACGCGCTGGAGCATGGCGTGTTGCAGGGGACCGGGCACCGGTTCTGAGGCGGGGTGCGTGGCTGAGGTTCGGAGCGAAGGGGGCGTCGCCATCGTCGCTCGGACCGATGGCGCGACAATGCCGACCCCCCGTCGCGTGCGGCGACTCCCCCGGAGGTATTTGTGAAAGAGAAGAAGCAGGGGCGCGGCGCGGGGTGTGCCGGAGGTCCGCCCGTTCACCGGCAGGCCGGGGCTCTGCCCGCTCGCCGGCTCACCCGTCAAACGGGACCAGTTGGCCCTCGCGCAGTTCCAGCGCCCGGTCCAGCCGGGCGGCGAGGTCGAGATTGTGGGTGGCGATCAGCGCCGCGAGCCCGGTCTCGCGCACCAGCTCCATCAAGGCGGCAAAGACCCGCTCCGAGGTGCCCGGATCGAGATTGCCGGTCGGCTCGTCGGCCAACAGCAGGCGCGGCGCGTTGGCCAGCGCCCGGCAGAGCGCCACCCGCTGCTGCTCGCCCCCCGAGAGCGCGGCGGGGCGGTGATCGGCGCGCGCGCCCACGCCGACCTTCTCCAGAAGCGCCCGCGCCCGGTCCGCCGCCTCGGCGCGGGGCGTGCCGTTGGCCAGTTGCGGCAGGATCACGTTCTCGGCCGCCGTGAACTCGGGCAGCAGGTGATGGGCCTGGTAGACGAAGCCGATCTCGCGCCGCCGCGCCACCGTGCGCGCACGGTCGCCCTGCCCGGTCATGTCCTGCCCGGCGATCTCGACCCGGCCCGCATCCGCCAGGTCCAGAAGCCCCGCGATATGCAGAAGCGTCGACTTGCCCGCCCCCGAGGGGGCGACCAGCGCCACCGCCTCGCCCGCGCGCAACGCCAGGTCCGCCCCGCGCAGCACCGCCACCTCGCCCGGTGTGCCCTTGAGATAGGTTTTTTCCAGCCCCGACAGGCGCAGTACCGTCTCACTCATAGCGCAGCGCCTCCACCGGGTTCAGCCGCGCCGCCCGGCGCGCGGGAAAGATCGTCACCACGAAGGACAGGCCCAGCGACAGCCCCACCGCCTTGAGCACGTCCGAGAGGTGCAATTCGGCGGGCAGCGCATAGATGCCCCGGATCGACGGGTCCCACACGCCCCCGCCCATGAGCCAGTTCACCGCCGAGAAGATCGGATCGATATAGATCACGAAGAGCACCCCCAGCACCACGCCGCAGGCGGTGCCGATCAGCCCGGTGAACGCCCCGCAGATGAAGAACACCCGCAGCACCGACCCCTCGGTCAGCCCGATGGTGCGCAGGATGCCGATGTCGCGCCCCTTGTTCTTCACCAGCATGATGAGGCCCGAGACGATGTTCATCGCCGCGATCAGCACCAGGATCGACAGGATGATGAACATCACGTTGTCCTCGACCTCGAGCGCGCGCAGGAAACCGCCCGAGGCGTCGCGCCAGGTCCAGGCCAGCGCGCGCGGGCCGGCGGCGGCGCGGATCGCGGGGGCGATGCGCTCGACCGCTTCGGGCTCGGCCACCATCACCTCGATCTCGTCGGCCGCACCCTCGCGGTTGAAGAAACCCTGCGCCTCGGCGAAGGGCAGGTAGACCCGCGTCCGGTCGATGTCATAGCGCCCGGCGGTGAACACATAGACCACCTCGTAAGCGTTGATGCGGGGCGAGGTGCCGAAGGCCGTCTTGACCCCGTTGGGCGAGATCAGGCGGATGCGATCCCCCACGCCCACGCCCAGTTCGCGCGCCACGCCCGAGCCGATGGCGATGCCACTGGGCAGCGCCTCGAGATCGCCGCGCCCGTCCGGGTTGTTGATACCCGGCAGGTCCAAGAGGTCGGCGGGGCGGATGCCGAACACCTCGACGCCGGCGTTGCGGTCGCGGTGGTTGACCATGACCTGCCCGCGCACCAGCGGCGCGGCGCGGGTGACGCCCGGCACCGCGCGGATGCGCTCGGCCATCTCGTCGAAGCCGGTCAGGCGGCGGTCGATCACGCCCTGGTCGCTCACCTCGCCGGCGGTATAGACGGTGACATGGGCGTTGGCGCCCAGGATGGTGCCCACGAACTCGGCGCGAAAGCCCGAGCGGACCGCCAGCGTGGCGATCAGGGCGAAGACCGCCAGCGTGATGCCCACCAGCGAGATCCAGGTCATCACGCTGACCCCGCCCTCGGCGCGGCGGGCGCGCAGATAGCGCCAGGCGATCATCCATTCGAAGGGGGCGAAGGGTCTGGTATCGGCCATGCGGGCTCCGGGTCCGGGGTCGGCCGCATCTTTGGTCCGCGCCGCGCCCGAGGTCAAGCGACCCCGCGCCGCGCGCGGCGGGATGCCGCCGGGGAATGACCCCGGATTGTCCACAATTTCGGCAGGGTTCCGGAGCACGCTCTACCGGAACGCAATGCCTCTGCCGCGCCTTGATCCCGTGCGGGGCAGACCGCCCTGCGCGCAGGGCCCCGGACGCGAAAGGAGCGCGACATGACCGACACCGGCCCCGGCGACCTGGACTGCGAGACCGCGGCGCTCTATCGCGCCTGGCTGGGTCCGCTGTTCGAGGGGGCCACGGATTGGGACAGCCTGACCGCGCGTCTGGGCGCCCATGGCTACGGGCTGGCGATCCGCGAGGGGCGGCTTTATCTCACCCGCTGCGAGACCGGGCGCCGCTTCGCGCCGGCGCGGATGCTGGGCACCAGCCTGCGCGACCTCTCGGCCCGGCTGGGCCGACCCCGCCTGCGCGCCCGCCTCGACCGCCCCGCCGCAGCCGAGTTCGTGGCCCGGCCCGCCCCGTCCGTTGCGCAGCCTGCCCCGACGCCGAACGCAGGCTTTACCCCCTGTTGAGGCCGCCCGCCTAAAGCTGGTCATGTTCGAACCTTCGACCGCCTGGCAAACGGTCGTCGTATTTCTCGGAGATGACCCCCGGTGACGCGGGGGACTTCTGACCCGGATCAGGGTGCGGGGGCGACCCCGCCCACATCTTCCGTTCTGGCGGCGCCGCCATTTTTCATTCGGCCCTCCATCACATCACAGACAGCACGGCAACCGTCCCGGAGAGGCTCCGCGGCGGCTCTTGGTGTTGCCGAAAGCCCATGCGCGACGAGTCGATCCCCGCACTCGGCGCGCTGTCTTCTTATGCGACCAGTATCTCGTGTGATGAGCCGACCTCTTCGAAAGGCTCGGTGAGAGCGTTTGGCCGTCGAACGCGCCTCGCGCGACGGGGCAGAGCCCCCTCGGATCGCATTCGCGATCCGACCCGGTCGGACCGCGCGCAGCGCGGTCCGATCCCTCACAGCCAGGTGTGGAAGGACCGTTTTGCCATCGGCTCCCAATGCTCCGCCTGCCGGTGATGCGGCGCGTAGATCTCGATCACTTTCTCCGCCGCCGCCTCGGGGCTCAACTCCTCGCTTTCGCCGGTCCGGCGCGAGGTCAGTTCCACCACCCCGCTTTTCAGCCCGCGCGGCCCCACGGTGATGCGCCAGGGCAGGCCGATCAGGTCCATGGTGGCGAACTTGCCCCCCGCGCGCTCGTCGCGGTCGTCGTAGAGCGGCTCGAGCCCGGCCTTGGTCAGCGCGCCGTAAAGCTCTTCGCAGGCCCTGTCGGTGCCTGCGTCGCCCTGCTTGAGATTGACGATGCCCACGTGGAACGGCGTCACCCCCTCGGGCCACACGATGCCACGCTCGTCATGGCTGGCCTCGATGATCGCACCCACCAGGCGCGACACGCCGATGCCGTGGCTGCCCATATGCACCGGCACCGGCTTGCCGTCCGGGCCTTGCACCGTGGCGCCCATCGGCTCGGAATACTTGGTGCCGAAATAGAAGATCTGCCCCACCTCGATGCCGCGCGCGCTGCGCTGGCGCTCGGCCGGGATCTGCGCAAAGGCCTCGGCGTCGTGGGTCTCGTCGGTGCGCGCGTAAAGCGCGGTGAACTCCTCCATCACCGCGCGGCACTGGGCGTGGTCGTCATAATCGATCTCGCGGTCGCCCAGGCGGATGTCGGTCACGGCGCTGTCATAGAACACTTCCGACTCGCCGGTCTCGGCCAGCACCAGGAACTCATGCGTGTCGTCGCCGCCGATCGGGCCGCTGTCGGCGCGCATCGGGATCGCCTGGAGCCCCATCCGCTCGTAGGTGCGCAGGTAGCTGACCAGGTGCCGGTTATAGGCGTGCAGCGCGTCCTCGCGCGTCAGGTCGAAATTGTAGCCGTCCTTCATGTAGAACTCGCGCCCCCGCATCACGCCGAAGCGCGGGCGGATCTCGTCGCGGAATTTCCATTGGATGTGGTAGAGCGTCAGCGGCAGGTCCTTGTAGCTGGCCACGTGGCTGCGGAAGATGTCGGTGATCATCTCCTCGTTGGTGGGGCCATAAAGCATGTCCCGCTCGTGGCGGTCGCGGATGCGCAGCATCTCGGGGCCATAGGCGTCGTAGCGGTCGGATTCGCGCCACAGATCGGCCGGTTGCAGCGTCGGCATCAGCATCGGGATATGGCCGGCGCGGGCCTGCTCCTCATGCACGATCGCCTCGATCCGCTTGAGCACCTTGAAGCCCATCGGCAGCCAGGAATAGATCCCCGCCGCCTGCTGCTTGATCATGCCGGCGCGCAGCATCAGCCGGTGGCTGACGATCTGGGCCTCCGAGGGGGTCTCCTTGAGAACGGGCAGGAAGTAACGGGTCAGGCGCATGACGGCTCCGGGCGTTGTGAGGCGATGTTCGCGCCGGTCTAGGACAAAGCCGGCGCACAGGCAATCGGGCATTGGGCCGGCATCGGGCGCATGCGGCGGGCGGAGTTGGGGGGCGCTGCCCCCCGTCCC
>DOIS01000165.1 GCA_003511785.1 Paracoccaceae bacterium | reverse complement strand
CAATGGGTCCTGACCCTAGAGGGCGAGGGCACGCTGCGTATGTGCTTCTGGAACGAAGAGAAGCGAAAGATTCGTGGCGTGGGGCTTTCCTTGACCTGTCCGAACCATCCTCATGGGTCGGCCTACTGCCTCGCAGGAGTTCTGTCTTGGATAGGCGGCGGCGCAGCGTGCTTTCCGTTCCCCGTCGCTCAAAGCCGCCACCAAGGTGCCTTTACCAGAGACCTAAACAGTCAGAAACGCGCCAGAAGCTCGCGATTGCGCCAACGCAGCACGGCAGAGCAACCGGCCCTGCTTTATTCGTCCGCCATGTGATCGGCGCGTCCGACCGAAACATAGCGAACGAACCCCGCGCGTTTGGCATCGCGGACCGAATAAATGTTGCGCAAATCGGCCATCGCCGGGTAGGCCATTCGCCGCGCGATCCGCTTGAGATCGAGGGCGCGAAACTCGTTCCATTCGGTCAGAATCACCAACGCGTCGGCATTCTGCGCGGCCTTGTAGGCGTCATCGACCCAGTTGACACCGGGCAACAGTGCTTCCCCCTCATGTCGGCCCTGTGGATCGGCCACGCGAACCTTGGCCCCGGCCCCGATGAGCGCCGGAACCAGCGTCAGCGAGGGCGCCTCGCGCATGTCGTCGGTGTCCGGCTTGAAGGTCACCCCCAGCACGGCGACTGTCTTGCCGGCGATCTGGCCGTCCATAAGGTCCATGACCTTGTCGATCATGCGCCGACGCATTTCGTCGTTCACCTTGATCACCGTTTCGGTGATCTGCATCGGCAAGCCGTGCTCCTGACCGATACGGGCCAGTGCCTTGGTGTCCTTGGGAAAACAGGAGCCGCCATAGCCAGGCCCGGCATGGAGAAACTTGTCCCCGATGCGCCCGTCGAGCCCCATGCCCTGGCTGACCAGCTTCACATCGGCACCGACGCGTTCGCACAGCGCGGCGATCTCGTTGATGAAGGTGATCTTGGTGGCGAGAAATGCGTTAGACGCGTATTTGATCATCTCCGCGCTTTCCAGGTCGGTCACGAGAATCGGGAAGTGGCGCAGGTAAAGCGGGCGATAGATCTCGGACATGACCTCGGCGGCGCGCTCGTGCTGAACACCGACCACGATGCGATCGGGCCGCATGAAATCGTCGATCGCGGCCCCTTCTCGCAGGAATTCCGGGTTTGAGGCAACGTCGAACTCGGCCTTGGGATTGGCCTTGGCGATGGTCTGTTTCACCTGTCGGTTGGTGCCCAGCGGCACGGTCGATTTGGTCACGACCACCGTATATCCGTCCAGCGCCTGGGCGATCTCTTCGGCGGCGGCCATCACGTAGCTCAGATCGGCGTGCCCGTCGCCACGGCGGGTGGGGGTGCCCACCGCGATGAAAACGGCGTCGGCCTCGGCCACAGCCGTGGCCAGATCGCCGGAGAAGGTAAGGCGCCCCGCCTCCACATTCTTTTCCATCAGGCGGTCGAGTCCCGGCTCATAGATCGGCACCTCGCCGCGCGCGAGCTTTTCGATTTTCTCGGGATTCTTGTCCACGCAGACGACGTTGTGACCGAAATCCGACAAGCACACGCCAGAGACGAGCCCGACATAGCCGGTGCCGATCATCGCGATTTTCATCCGCTCTTCCTCAAAGCCGCTTTTTTCCAAGCCTTGAGCCATGGCGGAAGGGCTGTCAACCGCTCCGGGCGACGCCGTCTAGAAGTCGCGGAGCGCGCGCAACGCATAGGTCGGCGGCATCAGAAGGCGTCGGAACCGGCCCAGAGGGAAACGCGCCATGGGCGACTGCATGAGGGCCGGTACCTCCGCGCCTTCGCCCTGCGCCACCACCAGGCGAGCCAGCGCGCGGCCCGTGAAACTGCCCATCGCCACTCCGTTGCCGTGATAGGCCATCCCGGCAAAGAGCCCCGGCTGACCGGGAACGGCTCCGGCGAAGGGGACCAAGTTGTGCGCCAGACAGACCATGCCCGACCAGCTATGCGTCGCGGGCACGTCGCGCCAGGCCGGGAACATCCGGTCGAAATCGCGCCGCAGCCGTGCCCGCGCACGTCTCTCGCTCCCCGGCGAAGATGCCAGTCCGCCGCGCATCCCGAACAGGAACCGCCGGTCCGGCATGAGGCGGAAGTAATGCAGCAATTGCCGCGTGTCATAGGCCATCTGGTCCGAGGTCCAACCCTGCCCGGCCAGCTCGGCATCGCTCAGGGGGCGGGTCACCAGAACCGTGGACTGGGCCGGCATGTAGCGGCCGGCCAGCCAGTCGGGCAGGTCTTCGCTCGAATACCCGTTCGTCGCGATCAGAACCTGCCCTGCATGAACGGTCCCCGACGGGGACACCAACCGGAACCCCCGGCTGTCGCGCGACAGGCGCTGAACCGGGCTGCGCTGAAACAGGCGGGTGCCGCGGGCCTGCGCCGCGCGGGCCAGGCCGAAGAGGTATTTGCGCGGGTTGAGCCCGAACCCGATGGGGAGCGTCAGGGCCCCGTGAAACGGTCCGTTCAGCCCTTCGGCCGCCAGGTCGGCCGCTTCTGTCAGGACCGGCTCCATCAGACCGCTTGCCGCGATCTCCTCGGCCTCGGTTCGCAAGTTTCCCATGTCGCAGGGCCGGTGGGCCAGGCGGGTCTCGCCTCGGGAATGGGTATCGGCCTCGATCCCGTATCGCGCCAGGAGATCGGCAACCAGGTTGACCGAGTCGATTTCGGCCTTGGCATAGCCCGTCGCGGCCTCCGCCCCGTATCGTCCGACCATCTTCGAGTGGTCGAGCTTGGCCCCGCCCAGGCAGCAGAAGCCGCCGTTCCGCCCGGAGGCGCCCCAGCCGGGCGTCATCGCCTCCAGAAGGGCGACGGACACCCCGGCCTCGGCGAGGTGCAGGGCCGCGGACATGCCGGTGAACCCGCCGTCGATGATCGCCACGTCGGCCGTCGCCTCGCCCTGCAACTCAGGCCAGTCGGGCGCGGCGACGGTGTCATCCCACCAGCACGCTGTTCGCGGCCCATCCCCGTAGGCATAGTCGGGAAAGATGCGCCTCATGGTCTCACGCGGTGCGCGCCGCGGCCTGTTCGTCCCGCCGCTGGCGCACCATTTGCCGCTTGCTCACGAGCGAGGCGGCAATGACACCGACCGTCACCACGGCGATCATCAGTGTGGACAGTGCGTTGATCTCGGGGCTGACGCCCAGCCGGATCGAGGAGAAGATCTTGATCGGCAGGGTCGTGGCTGACGGCCCCGTGGTGAAGGAGGCGATCACCAGGTCGTCCAGCGACAGGGCAAAGGCCAGCAGCCAGCCCGAGATCACCGCAGGCGCGATGATCGGCAGGGTGATCAGGCGGAAGGCCTCGCCCGGCGAGCAGCCAAGGTCGAGCGCCGCCTCCTCCAGCGACCGGTCGAAGGTCATCAACCGCGACGAGACCACGACCGAGACATAGCACATGGAAAAGGTCGTATGCGCCATGACCACGGTCAGAACCCCGCGATCCAACCCGATCCCGATGAAGAGCAGCAGAAGTGACAGGCCGGTGATCACCTCGGGCATGACCAGCGGCGCATAGATCATGCCGGAAAACAATGTCCTCCCGGCGAAGCGTCCGCCGCGCACGAGGACATAGGCGGCCATCGTGCCCAGCACCGTGGCCAGCGTCGAGGAAAACACCGCGACCTTCAGCGTGACCCAGGCCGCGTCGAGAAACGCCTCGTTTTGCAGAAGCTCGCCATACCATTTGGTCGAGAACCCGGCCCAGACCGTCACCAGCTTGCTTTCGTTGAAGCTGAAGATCACCAGGATAATCATCGGGATGTAGAGAAACGCGAAGCCCAGCGTCAGAGAGACGGTGTTGAACCAGCTCAGACGGGTCATGTCTTGCCCCCCTTGCACGGGGCGGGACACAAAGTCTCGACGAGACTTTGCGCCCAAACTTTCTTGAAAGTTATGGGGCGTGTCATGTCTCGGCCTCCTGCTGTTTCTGCTGGTTGCGCTGGAACAGCACGATCGGCATGATCAAGAGCAACAGAAGGACCACGGCCACGGCGCTGGCCACCGGCCAGTCGCGGTTCGAGAAGAACTCTTCCCACAACACCTTGCCGATCATCAGCGTCTGCGACCCGCCCAGGAGCGAGGGGATCACGAACTCGCCCAGCGCGGGGATGAACACCAGGAACGATCCCGCGATGATCCCGTTGCGCGACAACGGCACGGTGACCAACCAGAACGCGGTCAGCCGCGAGCAGCCCAGGTCCTCGGCGGCCTCGATCAGCGAGTCGTCGAGCCTCTCGAGCGCGGCGTAGATCGGAAGGATCATGAAGGGCAGGTAGGTGTAGACGATCCCGATATAGACCGCCGTGTTGGTGTTGAGGATGATCAGCGGCGTATCGATCAGGCCCAGCCAAAGCAACAACTGGTTCAGGAACCCTTCGTTCGACAGGATGCCCATCCAAGAATAGACCCGGATCAGGAACGAGGTCCAGAACGGCAGAATGACCAGCATCATCAGCGTCGGCCGCCATTCCAGCGGCGCGCGCGCCATGCCATAGGCGATGGGATAGCCCACCAGCAGCGTGATGGCGGTCGAGAACGTGGCGATCCAGACGCTGCTGAGATACGCCTTCCAGTAGAGGTCGTCCTGCGTCAGCCATACGAAATTCTCGAAATCCAGGCCGGCGAAGAAGGTCCGTATGCCCTCCCATCCGGCCGAGAAATCGAGCGTCGGCGTATAGGGCGGGATCGCCAGCGCGATGTCGCTGAGCGAGATTTTCAGAACGATGACGAAGGGCACCAGGAACAGCGCCAGCAGCCATAGATAAGGGACCGCTATGAGGAGGACACGCCGAATCACTCGGCCAGCAGCACACCGGCGGTGACTGTCCAGGACAGCCAGACGGTGTCTTCCCAGGTGATCTGACGGTTCGACAGGCGGCGGGTATTGGCGGTTTGTGCCTTGATGATCGTGCCGGTGGGCAGTTCCACGTGATAGGTCGACAGGTTGCCGAGATAGGCGATGTCGAGAACCTTGCCCTTGACCACGTTCACCGCCTCTTCGGGCTCTTGCGCGGAGATGGCGACCTTCTCCGGCCGGATCGCCAGGTGGCACGCATCCCCGGCCGAGAAGGGCCGGTCGGACGTCGCGGTCAGCGGGGGCTGCCCCTCTTTCCAATGCAACGAGAACTTGCCGTCTCCGGTGGGCGACACGGTGCCTTCGATGATGTTCACGTCGCCAATGAAATCGGCCACGTAGACGGAGTTGGGTTGCTCATAGATGTTGGCGGGCGTGTCGGCCTGCACGATGCGGCCGTGATCCATCACCGCGATGCGGCTGGCGACGGTCATCGCCTCTTCCTGGTCGTGGGTGACGATCACGAAGGTGGTGCCGGTCTTTTCCTGGATGTCCATCAACTCGAATTGGGTGTCCTGGCGCAACTTGGCGTCCAGCGCGCCCAGCGGCTCGTCCAGCAGAAGAAGTTTCGGCGCCTTGGCCAGGCTGCGCGCCAGCGCCACGCGCTGCCGTTGCCCGCCCGAAATCTGGTGTGGCTTGCGCTGGGCGAACTTTTCCAGCCGCGTGAGCTTGAGCATCTTCTCGACGCGCGCGTCCATGTCCGCCTTGGGCATCCGGTCGCGCTTCAGTCCGAAGGCGATGTTTTCCCAGACCGAGAGATGCGGGAACAGGGCATAGGACTGGAACATCATGTTGACCGCGCGCCTGTTCGGCGGCACTGGCACGATGTTCTTGCCGGCCAACTCGATGGTGCCGCGGGTCGGCGTCTCGAACCCCGCCAGCATCCGCATCAAAGTGGTCTTGCCGCAGCCCGACGGGCCCAGAAGCGCAAAGAACTCACGCTCGTAGATGTCCAGGGTCAGGTCGTCGAGGGCGGTGAAATCGCCGAAATTCTTGGTCACGTTGCGAAACCGGATCAGAGGTTTCTCGCCCGGGTTCAACCACGGCGCAAATTCCGTTTCGGACACGGGGGGCAACCCTTTCTTGGGGTAGGGGTGGGGGCGGGCGCCACGGCCCGCCCCGCGTCGGTCGCGGCCTCAGGTGCCCGACTTGATCTTGGTCCACAGGCGCGTGACCACGCGCTGCACCTTGGCCGGGTAGGGCGTGGTGGTGAACAGGTTGTCCAGCGTCTCCTCATCGGGATAGATCGCCGGATCGCCGATCACGTCCTCGACCAGGTATTCCTGCGACGCCTTGTTGCCATTGGCGTAATAGACGTAGTTCGAGGCTGCGGCCATGTTCTCGGCGTCCATGATGAAGTTCAGGAACGTGTGGGCCGCCTCCGGGTTCGGGGCGTCGACCGGAATGGCCATCTGGTCGAACCACATCTGCGCGCCTTCCTTGGGTGCATTGTAGATGATTTCGACCCCGTTGTCGGCCTCGGCGGCGCGGTCGCGGGCCTGGAGGATGTCGCCGGACCAGCCCACGGCCACGCAGATGTCCCCATTGGCCAGCGCATTGATGTATTCCGAGCTGTGAAACTTCTGGATATAGGGACGCACGCCCGTCAGCACTTCTTCGGTCTTGGCGATCACATCGGTGTCATGGCTGTCCGGGTCTTCGCCAATGTACTGGAGTACCATGGGAATAATCTCAGACGGGGCATCCAGGAAATGGACGCCGCATGAGGCCAGCTTTTCCATGTTCTCGGGCTTCAGCACCAGGTCCATGCTGTTCAAGGGCGCATCGTCGCCCAGCACTTCCTTGACCTTGTCGACATTCACGCCCAGCCCCGTGGTGCCCCACATGTAGTTGATCGAGTATTCGTTGCCGGGATCGTATTGCTCGGTGCGCTCCAGGACCACGTCCCACATGTTGTCGAGGTTGGGCAGCTGCGACTTGTCGAGCTTCTGGAACGCGCCGGCCTGGATCTGGCGTTGCAGGAACGTACCCGAGGGCACGACCACGTCATAGCCCGACCCGCCGGCCAGCATCTTGGTTTCCAGCACCTCGTTGCTGTCGAACACGTCATAGATCAGGTCGATACCGGTCTCTTCCTCGAACTGCGTCAGCAGGTCTTCGTCGATATAGTCCGACCAGTTGTAGACGCGCACTTCGTCGGCACCGGCCGCGGTCGCAAGCGCGAGGGCGGCCGTGAGTGTCAGCGTTTGAACTTTCATTCTAGTCTCCCCTTGGACGCGCCGGTTTCACTCCGGCGTCGCCAATTTGATCAAATTTTGCTTTGTCAAGCAACACGGGGTATGTTTCCACGCATGAACGACCTTGGCAATAGAGGCCGGTTTCGGGGAGGGACGGGGGCGATGATGAAAAAACAAGCAGCACCGGGCATGGTGCGGCGCGGGGCCGTGCCCGCGCATGAGCAGGTGTTTCAGGCGCTGCGGTTGCAGATTCTCTACGGCGATCTCGCGCCGGGCCAAAGCGTGACGATCCAGGGCCTGACCGAGACGCTCGGCGCCGGAATGACCCCGGTGCGCGAGGCGATCCGCCGATTGATCGCGGCAGGGGCGCTGACCTCCCAAGGGAACCGCCGGGTCAGTGTGCCGGTGCTGACCGAGAGCGACATCTCGCAACTGCTTTTTGCCCGGAAATCGATAGAAACCGAACTGGCGCGCCGGGCCGCGCGGCGGGTCGAAGCGGCCCGGGTGCGTACGCTCGAGGGCATCGACACGGCGCTGGACGCGGCCATCGCCAAGGGGGACGTGGTCGGGTATCTCACGGAAAACCACCGCTTTCACAGCACCATATACGAGCAGGCCGGGGCGCCCATCCTGACCGAGATCGCCGAGCGCCTGTGGCTGCGGTTCGGCCCCTCTCTTCGCGTGGTATGCGGGCGGATGGGCACGCAGAGCCTGGCGGACCGCCACAAGGACATGCTGGCCGCGATGGCGCGGGGCGATGCGGAACTGGCCGCTTTGGCGATGGAGCGCGATGTCGAGCAAGGGATGGACCAGATGCAGGCGGTGTTGTTCGGACCGGCGGCCCAAGAGCGATTCGATTGACAGTCAAAAATTTGATCATATCCTTGCGCCAACCGATTTCAGGAGCGCAGAAATGACCCAGATCACCAACCACATGCCCACCGCCGAGTTGCAGGCGCTGGACGCGGCGCATCACATGCACCCGTTCACTGCGAACGCCGATCTGGCGAAGAAGGGCGCGCGCGTGATCACCCGGGCCAAGGGGGTCTTCCTGACCGACAGCGAGGGCGAGGAGATCCTCGACGGCATGGCCGGGCTGTGGTGCGTCAACATTGGCTATGGCCGCGAGGAGCTGGCCGATGTGGCCGCCCGCCAGATGCGCGAACTGCCCTATTACAACACCTTCTTCCAGACCACGCATATCCCGGCCATCGCCTTGGCCAACAAGATTGCCGAACTGGCGCCGGGCGATTTGAACCATGTCTTCTTCGCCGCTGGCGGGTCCGAGGCGAACGACACCAACATCCGCCTGGTGCGCACATACTGGGCCGAGAAGGGCAAGCCGGAAAAGACCGTCATCATCTCGCGCAAGAACGCCTATCACGGCTCGTCGGTCGGCAGCGGCAGCCTCGGCGGAATGGTGGGGATGCACGCCCAAGGCGGGATGCCGATCCCCGACATTCACCATATCGAGCAGCCCTATTGGTGGGGCGAAGGCGGCGAAACCTCCCCCGAGGAGTTCGGCATCGCGCGCGCCCGTCTACTGGAAGAGGCGATCCTGGAGCATGGCGAGGATCGCGTCGCCGCCTTTATCGCCGAGCCGGTGCAGGGTGCCGGCGGCGTGATCGTCGCGCCCGAGACCTACTGGGCAGAGATCCAGCGCATTTGCGACAAATACGAAATCCTCCTGATCGTGGACGAGGTGATCACCGGTTTCGGCCGCACTGGCAACTGGTTCGGCAGCCAGACGCTGAACATCCGCCCCGACATCATGACAATCGCCAAGGGGCTCAGCTCCGGCTATGCGCCGATCGGCGGCTCGATCGTCTCGGACGAGGTGGCGAACGTCATCGACGGCACCGAGTTCGCCCATGGCTATACCTATTCCGGGCATCCAGTGGCCGCGGCCGTGGCGCTGGAGAACCTGCGCATTCTCGAGGAGGAGGGCATCGTCGATCATGTGCGCGACGTTGCCGCGCCCTATCTGGCCGAAAAGTGGCACGGGCTGGCCGATCACCCGCTGGTGGGCGAAACGTCCATTGTCGGGTTGATGGCGTCGCTGGCGCTGACACCGGACAAGAACGCCCGCGCGAAATTCGCTGCCGAGCCTGGCACAGCGGGGCTGATCTGCCGCGAACACAGCTTTGCCAACAACCTGGTGATGCGGCATGTGGGCGACCGAATGGTGATCGCGCCGCCGCTGGTCATCACGGAGGGCGAAATCGACCTGTTGATCGAGCGCGCGCGCAAGGCGCTGGATGGCGCCTTGGCCGAGCTGACCGACAAGGGGCTGATGCAGGCCGCCGCCTAGGCGATCCCGCCTGAATGCGCGAAGGAGCGGGTCAGCCGCTCCAGCATGTCCAGGCAGGCGGAGAGTTGGTCCAGGCTCACGAACTCGTCGGGTTTGTGGGCCTGGTCGATCGAGCCCGGCCCGCAGACCACCACCGACATGCCCATCTGTTGGAACAGGCCGGCCTCGGTCCCGAAGGGGACCACGTCCGCCCCGTTGGCGCCCAGCAGCCCGGCCACCAGGTCACGGATGGCGTTCTCCTCCATCGGCTCCAGCCCGGCCACCTCGCCAATCACCTCGGTCGAGATGTCGGCCTGTGGGCAGACCGCGCGCATGGCGGGCAGAAGCTCGCTTTCGACGTAGGCGTCGAGCGCGCGCCTGACGAAGTCGCGGTCGTCGTCTCGAACGGGGCGCATCTCCCATTCCACCTCGGCCTTTCCCGCGATCACGTTATGCGCGTGCCCGCCTGCCATGCGGCCCACGTTGATCGTGGTCCAGGGCGGGTCGAACCGGCTGCCCCTGGGCGCGCGCAGCATGAGCGCGCTGCGCAGCTCCAGCAGGTGCATGACATAGCGCGCCGCATACTCCGCCGCGTTCACCCCGTGATCGGGAGCCGATCCGTGGCCTTCCAACCCCGAGAAGCGGACGGTGTATTCGCAACACCCCTTGTGCCCCTCGATCACCCGCATCATCGTGGGTTCTCCGATCAGGGTCATGGCCGGTTCGATCCCGCGCGCCTGCAACTCCGGCACCAGCGCGCGTGCGCCGAGACAGCCCACCTCCTCGTCATAGGTGAAGGCGAAATGGATGGGCCGCCGCAGGTTCAGCGCCGCCATCTCCGGCGCGAGTGCCACGCAGGCGGCGATGAAGCCCTTCATGTCGCAGGCGCCCCGGCCATAAAGCCTTCCATCCTCTCCCTCGTGCATCAGGAACGGATGATGGGTCCAGTCCTGGTCGGTGACCGGCACCACGTCCGTATGTCCCGACAGCACCAGCCCGCCGGGTCCGTCCGGGCCCAGCGTGGCGAAGAGGTTGGCCTTGCGCCCACTCTCGTCCTGGATCATCGACACCCGCGCGCCGCACCCCTCCAGCCGCGTTGCCAGTTCCGCGATCATCTCGAGATTGCTGTCCGACGAGACCGTGGGATAGGCGATCAGCCGTCCCAGCAAGGCGGTGGTATTGGCAATCGCTTCGCTCATGCCTTGACGAACATCTTGCGCGGACGGTTGCACAGGGTCTCGGCCGCGCCGCTTTCACGGATCAGGATGCTTTCGGTGATCTCCATGCCCCAATCCTGCATCCACAGCCCCGGCATGAAATGGAACGTCATGCCCGGTTCCAGCACGGTTTCATCCTCCGGGCGCAGCGAAATCGTCCGCTCCCCCCAGTCCGGTGGATAGCTGAGCCCGATGGGATAGCCGCAGCGCGCGCCGCGCTCGATCCCGGCGGCTTCGAGCGGCGCGGCCAGCGCCTCGGCGATGTCGCAGGCCCGGTTTCCGGGGCGCGCGGCCTCCAGTCCCGCCTCCAGCCCTTCGACCAGTGCCGCCTCGGCCTGGCGCAGGAACTCGGGCGGCTTGCCGAGGAACAGTGTGCGGCAGAGCGGCGCGTGATAGCGGCGGAAGCAGCCGGAGATCTCGAAGAACGTGGCCTCGCCCTCGACGAAGGGCCGTCCGTCCCAGGTCAGGTGCGGTGCGGCTGCATCGGTGCCCGAGGGCATCAGCGGCACGATCGCGGGATAGTCGCCCCAGTCGTCGCCCACCCCGTTGATGGCGTCCCGATAGGCCTCGGCGACGACACGGTTCTTGGGCATTCCGGGCTCGACCCGCGACAGCAGCCCGTCCACGATCCGCTCGGAGATCGCCGCCGCCCGGCGCATGAAGTCGATCTCGGCCTCGGACTTCACGGTGCGCTGCCAGTTCACCAGCCCGGTCGCGTCCAGCCAGGTCACGTTGGGCAGTGCCTGGCGCAGAACATCCAGCGCCTTGCCCGAGAAATAGTAGTTGTCCATCTCCAGACCGATGCGCTTGTTGGCCAGGCGCAGCCCGGTCAGGCGGTCGGCCAGGTCCTCCATCGGGTGCCGTTCGGTGGATTGCACGTAATTGTCGGCATATCCGATCACCCGCGCCGGACCCATCCAGACCGTGCGTTCGGCGCCATGCGTGTCCTGAAGCCGGCCCCACCAGATCGGATCGTCGTCATGCTGCACGATCACGCCCTGATGCACGTAGAAGGACCAGCCGTCATAGCCGGTCAGCCACGCCTGGTTCGACGGATCGGTGATGAACAGCACGTCCAGACCCTGCGCTTCCATCGCGGCGCGGGTCTTGGCCAGGCGGTGGCCGTATTCGGCCAGGTCGAACGGCAGGCGATCAGGGACCATCGGCGCATCCTTCTCGATGTTGTCGGTAAATTCAATGCCGCCAGTATGGGGCGCGGCGCGTCAAACCGGAGGTCCAAAAACGGTGCCGGACGCGTGAAAAACGGACAGATTTCCGTTTGTTTTGACGCTTTTGCACTAGAAACCGGCGAGTCGGTTGCATCCCTGCCCCATGATATGTTTAGCTTCGCTTAGTAAGCGCAGAGATAACTGACGCACGAATAAAAAAACGGGGAGCCTCTTTT
>DOIS01000275.1 GCA_003511785.1 Paracoccaceae bacterium | reverse complement strand
ACGGATTGCACCGGTCTCCCGGCGCCCTGTCGTCCTGTCGCGTGTGAGGCAGGCGCGCCACCGCCTGCCGGTCGTCCATGAGCGCGGGGAGGTATAGCCGGGCGTCCCTTGCCGCCCGCTTACCGCACCGCGCGTTGCGCGCCCGACCCGCAAGCGGACAGGCCGCAGTGCCGCACCCGGGGCGTTGCCGTTTGACTGGCCCCGGCGGACAGGCTAGGCCACTCTCCAGCCAGGTTTTCCCGTGAAAGGCGCGGCGTCCCGTCCCATGCAGATCATCCTCCACACCGGCGCGCATTACACCGAGGAAGACCGGCTGATGAAATGCCTGCTGCGCAACAAGGACGACTTCGCCCGTGCGGGCGTCGCGGTGCCCAGTCCGGGGCGCTATCGCAAGCTGCTCAAGGAAACCATGGTCGCCCTGCGCGACGCCCCGCCAGGCGACGAGGCGCGCGACGTGCTGCTCGACGCCATGCTGGACGCCGAGACCGCCGACCGCATCATCCTGTCCAACGCGCATTTCTTCGGCGCGCCCCGCGCCGCCGTCCGCCAGGGCGTGCTCTACCCCTCGGCGCCCGAGCGCATCGCCAACATGCGCAGCCTGTTTCCCTATGACGGGCTGGAGGTGTTCATGGCGATCCGCAACCCGGCCGCCTTCCTGCCGCTGGTCTTCGACCAGTCTCCGCGCGACAGTTTCGCCGATTTCCTGGGCGGGGTGGACCCGCGCGAGGTGCGCTGGTCCGAGACCGTGCTGCGCATCCGCGACGCCGCCCCCGACGTGGCCCTCACGCTGTGGTGCAACGAGGATTCGCCGCTGATCTGGGCCCAGATCATCCGCGAGATGGCCGGGCTGGACCACGGGCAGAAGATCACCGGCGGCTTCGACCTGCTCTCGGCGATCATGTCGAAGGAGGGAATGAAACGCTTCCGCGCCTATCTCAAGGAGCGCCCCGACCTCTCGGAGATGCACAAGCGCCGGGTCGTCGCCGCCTTCCTCGACAAGTTCGCCCTCGAGGACGAGATCGAGGAAGAACTGGACCTGCCCGGCTGGAACGACGCTCTGGTGGACGAGATGACCGAACTTTACGACGAGGACCTGGCCGAGATCCAGCGCATCCCCGGCGTGACCGTGCTCACGCCCTGAGCCGCCCGGCTTGACGCCCGGACCCGCCGGGGCGACAAACCGGGCACGTCCCACCGCTTGATACGGAGCCGCCCGTGACCGCCCTCGCCCGCCTCCTGTCCGCCGCCCTGCTGGCCCTCGCCGCCGCCCTGCCGCTGCGCGCCGAGCCGGTGACCGTCTTCGCCGCCGCCAGCCTCAAGACCGCGCTTGACGAGATCGCCGCCCGCTACGAGGCAGCGACCGGGGACGCGGTGACCGTTGCCCATGCCGGCAGTTCGGGGCTTGCCCGCCAGATCCGCATGGGCGCGCCGGCCGACCTGTTCATCTCGGCCAACCCCGGCTGGATGGACGCGCTCGAGGCCGAGGGGCTGCTGGCGCCGGGCACGCGCCGGGACCTGCTGCGCAACCGGCTGGTTCTGATCGCGCCCGAGGGCGGCCCGCCCGCGCTGGATCCCGCGCGCGACGATCTGGCCGCCGCGCTGGGCACGGGGCGGCTGGCGGTGGCGCTCCCCGAGGCGGTGCCCGCCGGGATCTATGCCAAGGCCGCGCTGCAACACCTGGGCCGGTGGGAGGGGCTGGCCGACCGGCTCGCCCCCACCGACAACGTGCGCGCGGCGCTGCGGCTGGTGGCGCTGGGCGAGACGCCGCTCGGCGTGGTCTATGCCACCGACGCGGGCGCCGAGCCGCAGGTGCGCGTGGTGGCGACCTTCCCCGAGGAGAGCCACCCGCCGATCCTCTACCCCGCCGCGATCCTCGCCGGGCGCGACCGGCCAGAGGCGCGGCGCTTTCTCGACTTCCTGGCCGGCCCGGAGGCGGGGGCACTGTTCCAAGGCCACGGCTTCGCCCTGGCGGACCCGCCCGAATGACCGGCTGGCTCGGCCCCGAGGAATGGCAGGCGGTGCGTCTGTCGCTCAAGGTGGCGCTCTGGGCCACCGCGCTCAGCCTGCCGCTGGGCGTGTTCACCGCCTATGCCCTCGCGCGCTGGGAGTTCCGCGGCAAGGCGCTGCTCAACGCGCTGGTGCACCTGCCGCTGGTGCTGCCGCCGGTGGTGACGGGTTACGTTCTGCTGCTGGGTTTCGGGCGGCGCGGGCCGCTGGGCGCCTGGCTCGAAGAGACCTTCGGGTTGGTGCTGGCCTTCCGCTGGACCGGGGCGGTGCTGGCCGCCGGGATCATGGCCTTTCCGCTGATGGTGCGCGCCATCCGCCTGGCGATCGAGGCGGTGGACCCGAAACTGGAACAGGCCGCCGCCACGCTGGGCGCTTCGCGCGGGCGGGTCTTCCTGACCGTGACCCTGCCGCTGATCCTGCCCGGCCTGATCGCTGGGGCGGTGCTGGCCTTCGCCAAGGCGATGGGCGAGTTCGGCGCCACGATCACCTTCGTCTCGGCCATCCCCGGCCAGACCCAGACCATCCCCTCGGCGATCTATGCCTTCCTCCAGGTGCCGGGCGGCGAGGCCTCGGCGCTGCGGCTGGTCGCGGTTTCGGCGGCCGTGGCGCTGGGCGCGGTGGTCCTGTCCGAGGGCCTGTCGCGCCGCGCCGCGCGCCGGGTGGCGGGCGCATGAGCCTGTCGGTCACGCTGCGCCATGCCCTGCCGGGGCTGACCCTCGACGTGGCGTTCGACGCCGAGCCGGGCATCACCGCCCTCTTCGGCCACTCGGGCAGCGGCAAGACCACGGTGGTCAACGCCGTGGCGGGCCTCATGCGCCCGGACGCGGGCCGCATCACGCTGCATGGCGAGACCCTGTTCGACAGCGCCCGCAACGTGAACCTGCCCGTGCACCGGCGGCGCCTGGGCTATGTCTTTCAAGATGCGCGCCTGTTTCCCCACCTGTCGGTGCGCCGCAACCTCGGCTATGGGCAACGCTACGCCCCGCGCGACGCGCCCGGCCCCTCGCTGGAGGAGGTCTGCGCGCTGCTGGGGCTCGAGGCGCTGCTGGAGCGCCGCCCCGGCGCGCTCTCGGGGGGCGAGAAGCAGCGCGTGGCGATCGGCCGGGCGCTGCTCCCGCGGCCCCGGATGCTGCTCTTGGACGAGCCGCTGGCCGCGCTCGATCCCGCGCGCAAGGCCGAGATCCTGCCCTATCTCGAGCGGCTGCGCGACGGCACCGGCATCCCCATGCTCTATGTCAGCCATTCGGTCTCCGAGGTGGCACGGCTGGCCACCACCGTGGTGCTGCTCGACCGGGGCCGCGCGATCCGCACCGGCCCGGCCGAGGACGTGCTCTCCGATCCCGACCTGGCCCGCCGGATCGGGCTGCGCGAGGCGGGCGCGGTGCTGTCGGCCACCGTGGCGGCGCATCACCCCGACGGGCTGAGCGAACTGGCGATCTCGGCGGGGCGGCTGTTCCTGCCCGCGCTCGACCTGCCCCCGGGGGGGCGCACGCGGGTGCGCATCCTGGCCCATGACGTGATGCTCTCGCGCACGGCACCTTCGGGCCTCTCGGCGCTCAACATCCTGCCCGGCCATGTCACCGAGCTGCGCCCGGGCACGGGGCCCGGCGTCGTCGTTCAGGTGCAAAGCGGCAGCGACAAGCTGCTCGCGCGCATCACCCGCCGCTCGGCCGAGGCGCTGGGGCTGGCGCCCGGCGTCGCCGTCCACGCGATCATCAAATCGGTCTCGGTGGCCCGCGCCGATGTGGGCGCCGGCTGAGAAGCCCCGCTCCGCCCCCCTGCTTCTTCTCTTTTTCAAATATCTCCGGGGGGAGCGCCGCAGGCGCGGGGGGCAGAGCCCCCCTGCCCGCTCAGGTCATGCCCAGCGCTTCCTTGTACATCTCCAGCACCGCCTCCTCCTCGGCGATGTCGTCCTTGTCGCGCTTGCGCAGAGCGATCACCTTGCGCATCACCTTGGTGTCATAGCCGCGCGCCTTGGCCTCGGCCATGACCTCCTTCTGCTGCTCGGCGATGTCCTTCTTTTCCTGGTCCAGACGTTCGAAGCGCTCGATAAACTGGCGCAGTTCTCCGGCGGTCACTTTGTAGGAATCGGGGGTCTCGGTAACATCCATGATGCGGCTCCGTCGGCGCGTGGGGTGGCGTGAAAAGACGTGAGCCGCACGGATAATCCACCCCGTCCGCCCCCGCAAGACGCCACTTGATCCCGCTGCGTCGCTTTCACGCCTTGATCGGGCGGCCGCTTCGCACTAAGCAGAGAACCTGCCTTGGTCCGGCGGCGCGAGTCGTCGGTAATAGGGAACGCGGTGCGGTCGGGTCTGCCGGCCAACTCCGCGACTGCCCCCGCAACTGTAGGCGGTGAGCGGGGCCGGCACATGCCACTGACGGCGCATAGCGCGCCTTTGGGAAGGCCCGGCCCTTAGCTGCGACCCGCAAGTCAGGAGACCTGCCAAGGCGATCACCTTCACCCGGCGCGGGGCGCGCCGGATGTGCGGCATTCGCTCCGTCATGGTGACACCACACTCACCGTTTGCGGAAGTGCCGTGCCGGCCTTTCCAAACATTCAAAACGAACGATCTGAAAAGGATCAAGAGGCAGATGACACGTCTTCTCACCGCCACTTCCGCGCTCGCCCTGCTCTGCGGCCCCGTCGCCGCGCAGACCTTCGACCTGGGCGAAATCACCATCTTCACCAACCGCGCTGGCGAGGCGACCGAACTGGACCGCACCGGCGCCACGGTCGAAATCGTCACCGAGGAAGACCTGCGCGCCGCGCCCGAGACCCGGCTGGCCGATGTGCTGGCCACCCTGCCCGGCGTCACCGCCAGTTCCAATGGCGGGCTTGGCGGCACCGCCTCGCTGCGTATCCGCGGCCTCGGCGGCAAGTATATCAAGGTGCTGGTGGACGGGATCGACGTCACCGATCCCTCCCAGACCCAGACCCAGTTCAACTGGGGCAACCTGACCACCGCCGGCGTCAGCCGGATCGAGCTGCTCAAGGGCTCGGCCTCGTCGGTCTATGGCTCGCGCGCGATCGCCGGCGTGGTCAACATCACCACCCGCCTGCCGGAAGAACCGGGCACCGAGGCCGAGGCCATGGTCGAAGGCGGCAGCTACGACACCTGGCGCGCCGGCGCCACCATCGCCCATCGCGGCGACCGGGGCGGGCTGAGCTTCAGCCTGAACCGGGTGCAGACCGACGGGTTCTCGGCCCGCGCGGCGGGGACCGAGCCCGACGGGTTCGAGGCCTGGCAGCTGAATTTCTTGGGCGAGTACCAGGCCACCGACGCACTGACCCTGGGCCTGTCGGGGTTCTACCTCGATGCCGAGGGGGATTTCGACGAGTTCGGCGGCGACGGCGCGCCCCCCTTCGACGAGGTCGCGGACACGCGCAACCGGGGCCTGCGCGCCCATGCCGAGCTGGCATTGGGCACGGTGACGCACACGCTTTCGGCCAGCTATTTCGAGGCCGACCGCCTGTTCACCTCCAACGGCATCGACACGCGTTTCGACGGCACCCGCACGCGGTTCGATTACCAGGGCGTCTATCAACAGAGCGCGGCGATGACCTTCACCTTCGGCACCGACTGGGAGGAGGAGACCTTCGAGTCCGGCGCCGACAGCGGCGACACCGAGACGCTGGGCGTCTTCGGCGAGCTGCTTTATGCGCCCAACGACGCGCTCGACCTGTCCATGTCGCTGCGCTGGGACGACCATTCCGAGTTCGGCTCGAACCTCTCGGGGCGGCTGGCGGCAGCCTACCGGCTGTCGGATGCCACGACGATCCGCGCCGTGGCCGCCACCGGGTTCCGCGCGCCCTCGCTCTACGAGTTGAACAGCACGCTTTACGGCAACCCGGCGCTGGAGCCCGAGGAGAGCCTGAGCTTCGAGTTGGGCATCGAGCACCAGCTGGGCGGCGGCTCCTTCATCGAGGCGACCGCGTTCCACACCGAGATCGACGACCTGATCCAGTTCGTGACCCTGACCTCCTTCCCGCTGCCCTTCACCGGGCAATACCGGCAGGTGCCCGGCACCTCGACCTCGCAAGGGATCGAGCTGTCGGGCGAATGGGTGCTGGACGACCGTTTCACCCTGTTCGGCAACTACACCTATACCGATGCCGAGGACGCCACCGGCGCGCAACTGCTGCGCGTGCCCACCCATAACGCGCTTCTGGGTCTTGGCGCCGAGTTCGGCAACGGCTGGGGCGGCGATCTGTCTGTGCACCACGTGGCCGACCGGGCGGCCGAGTTCGGCGTGCCGCTGGACGACTACACCGTTGTGAACGCCGCGCTGCGCTATGACGTGAGCGACCGGGTGCAGGCCTACATGCGGCTCGAGAACCTGTTCGATGAGGACTACCAGACCTCGGCGGGCTACAACGCCTCCGGGCGGGCGGTCTATTTCGGTGTCCGTGGCACGTTCTAGGCTGATACCCGCGCTCGCCGCGCTGGTCCTCTGGGCCGGCGCGGCGCTGGGCGACGCGGCGCCGCAGCGGGTCGTGTCGATCAACCTGTGCACCGACCAGTTGGCCCTGGCGCTCGCCGCGCCGGGGCAGTTGGTGTCGGTCTCGCGCCTCTCCCACGATCCCTCCAGTTCGGCCCTGTGGGAAGAGGCGCGCGCCCTGCCCGCCAACGGCTCGAGCGCGGAAGAGGTCTATCTCCTGGATCCCGACCTGGTGCTGGCCGGCAGCTTCACAGCGCCCGCCACTCTGGCCATGCTGCGCGACCTGGGCATCCGGGTCGAGGTCTTTTCGCCCGCGCGATCGCTGGACGACATCGCGGCCAACATGGCGCGGATGGGCGCGGCGCTGGGGCGCGAGGAGGCCGCGCGCGCGGCTCTCGCCGCCTTCACCGCCCGCCGCGCCGCGCT
>DOIS01000350.1 GCA_003511785.1 Paracoccaceae bacterium | reverse complement strand
CTCGCCGGTCAGCGCCCGGTCCAACCCGTCCCAGACCTCGCCCGGCAAGTCGAAATCGAAGCCGGGCAACACCAGCGCCCCCTGGGGCAGCCGCGCCACAGCCTGCATCAGCATCAGCGTCGTGCCCCGTGACCCGGTCGAGCCCGCGAGGATCACCGGCCCCTCGGGCGGCACCCGCTCCCAGTCCGCGATCAGCCGCTCGACCACTCGGCGCTGGCGGGCCTGGGCGTCCAGCGTGTCGGGATCGGCCAGGAAGTCCTCGATGATGGTGAAGAACTGCTGCGCCCGCGCCCAATGTCCCGACAGGTCCGAGACATCTAGGTCCAACAGCGCCTCATGCGACACGCCCTCGCCCTGCATCTCGTCGATCAGTTCGGCCAGACTGTCGGCAAGGTCATAGGTCGAGGCGCGGGCGGCGAGATCGGGCTGTGCCTCGATCAGCCGGGCGACCAGCTGGGCCAGTTGCAGCCGCCGCCGCAAAGGCGGTGCGGCTGAGGGCAAAGCGCCCAGCGCCCAGCTGTCGCCAAGGTCGGTGAGCAGCGAAATCCGTGGCAACAGGCGCGGCGGACCTGCGTCGTAGAGATCGCGGATACGTCGGGCCATGCGGCGGGTGTTGACGATGAGATGCACCCGGGCCAGCGCCTCGGGCGGCTGGCCGGCCAGGCGGGCCTCCAGCCCGGCGATCAGCTCGGCGGGAAAATCGGCGCCCGGCGGCAGCGCGAAGACGCGCGGATCGGGCGAGAGGTCAAACATCGGCGCGCTCCAGCAGGTTTTCGGCCAGAGCGATGCCGCCGGGATGACCCACGTCGCACCACTGGCCGGGATAGGTCAGCGCATGGGCGCGGCCTTGCGCGATCATCGCATCCCAGAGACGGTTGAGGGAAAAGGCACGCTCGGGAATTTCGGCCAGTGCCTCGGTGCGGATGATCTGCGCGCCGCCATAGACCAGGCCGGGCCCGCGCGCGATCCGACCGCGCGCGTCTGCTGTGAAATCGTCGGGGCCGCTGCGCCCATGCGCGCGCTCGGGCGGCAGGCATAGAAGCAAAGCGTCCATTTCGTCGGGCCGCCAGGCGTCGCGCAAGAGAGCCAGCGGGTTCGGCCCGGCCCAGATCGCGTCCGGGTTCAGCGTATAGACCGGCGCCGTGCCCAGAAGTGGCAGGGCCGCGCGCAGACCGCCGCCGGTGTCGAGAATGTCGGGGGTCTCGGGAGAGAGAGCGACCTCTTGGCCGGCCAGGTGATCGGCGATCATGCCCGCCTTGTAGTGCGTGTTCACCACGATGCGGTCGGGCGCCACGGCGCGGGCCAGGTCCAGGGCGCGGTCGAGCATAGCCCTTCCACTGATCTCGATCAGTGGCTTGGGTCGGTCAGCGGTCAACGCGCCCATTCGGGTGCCGAACCCGGCCGCGAACAGCATGACCGCGCGGGGGTCGTCGGGCGCGCTCATGCGGCGCGCCCCCCGCGCAGGCGGTCCAGCGCCTCGGGCGTGGGCTCGGGCAGCGCCTTCGACGCGAACCGGGCCAGCGGGGCCAGGGCCGGGTGCGCCAGGTCGCGTTGCAACAGGCCCCAGACCCGGGGAATGAGATCGACGTAATGCGGCTTGCCATGCTCCAGCCCCAGCCGCGCGAAGACGCCGAGAATGCGCAGGTTGCGCTGGGCCCCGATCACCGCGTAATCGGCGGCAAAGCGGTCGCGCTCGGCGCCGGTGGCGGCGCAGTAGCGGTCGATCATCGCGCGCTCGAGCCCCGGCGGCACGTCGCGGCGCGCGTCCTGAAGGAGCGAAACCAGGTCATAGGCCGGGTGACCCGCCATCGCGTCCTGGAAATCCAGCAGCCCGACCCGCTCGATGCCCGTGCGGTCGGGCAGCCAGATCAGGTTCTCGGCATGGTAGTCGCGCAGCACCAGGACCGGGCGTTCGGCCGCATGGGCAGCTAGCAGAGGTTGCATCAGGGCAGCGAACTCCGTCTCCAGCGCCGGATCGGCCTGCCTGGTGATCGCCGCGCGATACTTCGACAGGGCCAGCCCGGCGAGCGGGGTCATCGCGCCGGCGTCATAGGCGGGCACGTTCGGCACGGGGGCCTGGTGCAGGGTCACGAGCAGATCGGTGGCGGCGGCATACAGCACGTCCTCGTGGGCCGTGCCCGCCGCTAGGACCCGTGCGAAAAGCGCATCTCCAAGGTCCTCGAGCAGCAGAAAGCCCTGGCTCCGATCCTCGGCCAGGATGCGCGGCGCACTCAGGCCGAGATCTGACAGATGCTTGGCGATGGCGATGAACGGGGTCACGTCCTCGCCGCGTGCGGACGGGGCGTCCATCAGCACCGCGGTTTCGCCGGTCTCGGCTCGCACCAGACGGTCATAGCGCCGGTTCGAGGCGTCCCCGGCAAGCGGGTGCCGGGTGGCCTCTGCCCAATCGGTCGTCGCGATGAAAAGGTCCGCGCCCTGGTCCCTGTCGCTCATGGTCATCCTGCCTGTGCCGGGCCGGGCTCGGTCCCGGCCGCCGTTGCGCCCATCCTACAGGGCCGGGCGGCAGGCTCAATGGGGCGCGCGGTCAGTCGGGCAGGGAAAGCGTGGCGTCCATCCGACGCGCGGCCCCGGTCGCGCGCGTCTCCGTCCGGGCAAAGCTGAC
The DNA here is from genome assembly GCA_003511785.1 of Paracoccaceae bacterium. Classification (GTDB taxonomy): domain Bacteria; phylum Pseudomonadota; class Alphaproteobacteria; order Rhodobacterales; family Rhodobacteraceae; genus UBA7951. The sequence goes on along the minus strand of DOIS01000350.1, from coordinate 4,425 downwards.
CATCGTCGCCCCGCTATGGACCGGCGACACCGTGCAGTCGAGCGTTTCGCCCGATGACAGCACCACCCGGGCGCCCCATTCGGTGCGGGCCTCTGGGCTGCCCAGGAAATCGCGGATCTCGCCCCAGACCGGCGTGGCGGCGCAGCGGTCCTGCCAAACGCGCATACAGTCCTGGACCGAGACCTCTGCGAAACTGCCGTCCGGGTCCACACCCCACAAGTCGCGATAGGCCCGGTTGGCGAGCGTCAGGACACCCGAGGGCGAGAACACGGCAATGGCCGTGTCGAGCCGGTCGAGGATCGACTGGCCCAGTTCGACATCCGACCTAAACCGCCGGGTCAGCGTCACCTCGGCGGTGATGTCCTCGAACAGGAACGCCACGGCGCCGTCGGGGTGCGGCCGGCCGCTCACCGAATAGACCGAGCCCGAGGCCAGCGACCAGGTTTCCTGATAGCGCCCGTCATCGGCGGCGGCGACCAGGTCGGCCATCTGGTGGCGCCAGCTGCCGTAATTCTTGGGTTCGGGCATCACCCGGTTGTCGCGCAGCCGGTCAAAGAAGGTCAGGAGGTTGGGCCGGGCCGACAGGAAATCGGCCGGCAGGTTGGTCAGGTCGATCAGCGCCGGATTGAACAGCGCAAGCTGCCGGTTCCGGTCGAAGATCGCCAACCCGATGGAGAGCTGGGCAAAGGTCTTGGCCAGGGTCTGCACGAAGTTGCGCTGGGCGATCTCGGCACTGACCACGGCGTTGATGTCGGTGGCGAAGAACTGCCGGAACCCGTCATGGCGCACCATCGACACGTCATACCAGAGGCGGGTGTCCCCGTCCGGCAGGTCGATGGCCACCCGCTCGCGCCCGGTTTCGGCCTGCGGGTCGAATGTCGGTGTGAAAAGCGGCGCGTCGGGGCGGGCCTGCTTGCCGTGAACATGCGCCAGGAGTTTGCGGTAGGCGGCGTTGAACTGCCCGATCCGCCCCTCGTCATCGACCTGCCAGGCAGGATAGGGCGCGTCGTCCAGCGCCATGCGCAGCGTCTCCGCCTCGCGCGATGGGGCGTTCGTTGGCTGGGCCCGGGCATCGTGCAGCTCAAGCCGGGTGATCCCCGAGATCTGTTCCAGCGTCAGGCTTTCTCCGGCCCGCGCGCCGCCCAGCACGGTCGGCGCGGTGTCGGCCTCTGGCGGGTTCGGCGGAAGGTCGGGAAACCGCTCGGCCAGCGCCTGCCGCAGTCCCTGCCAATCCGAGCCGTCCATGTCACCCGGCACAAGGGCCCGGCCCGGGGCGGTGGCGTCCAGAAGCCGGTCGCCATCGAACAGAAGCACCGGCGCCCGACCCGCCGCCAGCGCCCCGTTTGCCGCGCCCGAACTCCCACGGCGTGGCGCCAGCAGCCAGCTGGCCAGCCCCGCCGTGATCAGGCACAGGGCCGCCAGCGCCAGCCAGTCGGTCAGACCCTCGATCTGCATCGCGCCGCTCCCCGCCGGTTTCTCCGTCGTGGTCAGCCTGGCCCGGCAAAGGTTAACATCGGTTTAACAGGCGCCGCTCAAATCTCGATGGGCTGGTTCAGCCCCACCGGACCCAGGTTCCCGGCGTAATGGGCATCCATCTTGGCCCGGGGCCAGATCACCTCGACGATGGCGCCGCTGCGCGCCTTGTCCGTTGTAAGCGTCTGGTAGGGGTCGGCCCCGTTGGCAAAGCGCAGCTCGGCCCCGGTGCGTTCCAGCAGGGTCTTGGCGATGAACAGGCCCAGGCCCATGCCCTCGTATTCCGGGCGTTGCCGGCGCTCGACCTCGCTTCGGCGGCGGCGCACGAAGGGGTCGCCGATCCGTCCCAGAAGGTGCGGGGGATAGCCGCGCCCATCGTCCAGAATGCGCACCGAGATCACGTCGTCGGTCCACATCGCCTCGACCCAGACGTTTTCGCATGCGAAATCCACCGCGTTCTGGATCAGGTTGCGCAACCCGTGGATCACCTCGGGTTTGCGCAGGATCGACGGCTGCTGATAGCCGCCGCCGTCGCCGGGCCCTTCCTCGAAATGGATCGCCTTGCCGCGCCCCATATGCGGCTCGGCCGCCTCTTGGATCACAGCCGAGAGCGGCGCCTGCCGCAGCAGCGTGTCGCTCTTGCCGGCCCGCCCCATGTCGCGCAGGATGTCGCGGCAGCGGTCGGCCTGTTCGCGGATCAGCGCGGCGTCCTCGCGCAGGTCGGGGCGGTCGTCCAACTCCTCGATCAGCTCCGAGCTGGTCAGTTTGATCGTGGCGAGCGGCGTGCCCATCTCATGCGCCGCCGCCGCCACCACGCCGCCCAGGTCGGTCAGCTTCTGTTCGCGCGAGAGCGCCATCTGCGTGGCCGACAGCGCGTCCGACATCGAGATCACCTCGGAGCTGATGCGCCTTGTATAGATCCCCATGAACACGATCGCGATGATGATCGCGGCCCAGGTGCCGAACAGGAACACGTCCGGCACCCGCAGGATGAACCCCTGTTCCGTGCGCAGCGGCAGGTGGAACTCGGCCAGAAGCGTGACGAGGATGACGGCGGTGCCGCCGATGATCATGGTCGAGCGGAGCGACATCACCGAGGCCGAGATCGTCACCGGCCCCAGAAGCAGCAGCGCGAAGGGGTTGTGCAGCCCGCCGGTGAGATAGAGCAGAAAGGCCAGTTGCAGCAGGTCGAACAGCACCATCAGGAAATTCTCGTACTCCGACAGGCGCTTGTTCTCGGGAAAGACGCAGATCGCCACGAGGTTGCCGATCACCGAGATGCCGACCGCCAGATAGCACAGCCCCAGCTCGAGTTGCAGGTGATACATCCGCTGGGCCACGGTCAGCGCCACCAGCTGGCCCACGATGGCGGCCCAGCGCAGCAGGATCAGCGTGCGCAGCCGGATGAAGCTGCTGCGTTCCTGCCCGTATAGGGCGAGGTTGAAATCCTGCATGGGCCACCTAATTCAGTTGCACCGACTGCCTATGGTGATAGGTCTCCGGCCGGACACGATCAACTCTGCTTATACCGGATCGCCCTAATGACCCGCCTCATCGCCATCGTCGCCTCTGCCGTTCTCGTCGCCGCCCTCGTTGCCATGTGGGCGGCAGGCGTGTTTTCCCCCGCTCCGCAGGATCGCTTCGCCGAGTGCCGTGCCGGCACCGTCGCCGGCGGAACCAGTGCGATCGGCGGGCCGTTCGAACTGGTCAATGCTCAGGGCGAGACCGTAACCGACGAGGACGTGATCACCGAACCCTCGCTGCTCTATTTCGGGTATACCTTCTGCCCGGATGTCTGCCCTCTCGACACCGCGCGCAACGCCGAGGCAGTGGACCTGCTGGAAGAGCGCGGCCAGATGGTCACGCCGGTGTTCATCTCGATCGACCCCGAGCGCGACACGCCCGAGGTGGTGGGCGATTTCGCCTTCAACCTGCACGAGCGGATGATCGGGCTGACCGGCTCGCCCGAGCAGGTCAAGGCGGCCAGCCAGGCCTACCGGACCTATTACCGGGCGCATGAAGCCGAGGAGGGCGACGATTTCTATCTCGTCGATCATTCGACCTTCAGCTATCTGGTTCTGCCGGAGCACGGGTTCGTCGAGTATTTCACGCGCGAGACCACGCCCGAGGAGATGGCCGACCGGGTGGCCTGTTTCATCGAGACCAGCTGACCGGCGAACGGCGTTAATCGGGTTTGAATTTTGTCGAACCGCTGGTCATACTCGCCCGGATCGAGGTTCAGCCCCGTCCAGGAGGAGCACATATGGCCGATACGGCGCGACATGAGATCGGACCGGACCCCTCCCTGCTGCTGGTGGACGATGACGAGCCGTTTCTGCGGCGCCTTGCCAAAGCCATGGAAAAGCGCGGCTTTTCGGTCGAAACCGCCGGATCGGTCGCCGCCGGGCGGGCCATCGCCACGGCCCGGCCGCCGGCCTATGCGGTGGTCGATCTGCGGCTGGAGGACGGCAACGGGCTCGACGTGGTCGAGATGCTGCGCGAGAAGCGTCCCGACAGCCGCATCGTGGTTCTTACCGGGTATGGAGCCATCGCCACGGCGGTGGCCGCGGTCAAGATCGGCGCCACGGATTACCTGTCGAAACCGGCCGACGCCACGGATGTGACCAACGCGCTGCTGGCCGGTTCGGACGAGTTGCCGCCGCCCCCGGAAAACCCGATGAGCGCGGACCGCGTGCGCTGGGAGCATATCCAGCGGGTCTATGAACTCTGCGACCGCAACGTGAGCGAGACGGCCCGGCGCCTGAACATGCATCGCCGGACGTTGCAGCGCATCCTGGCGAAACGCTCTCCGCGATAGGGATCGGATCGCTTTTCCGACCCGGCCGCGCGGGGGGCTCTGCCCCCCAGGCGTTCTGATTTCATGTGGTCTGCCTGGCTGTTGTCGAGACACACGAGGGCAGCGCCCACCACGGGCGGGCGCTGCCCGGCGTA
>DOIS01000132.1 GCA_003511785.1 Paracoccaceae bacterium | reverse complement strand
TCCCGGCCACGGCCGCGTATTTCCTGCCCGGTGACGACCCGCTGCGGGCGGGCGAGACGCTGAAGAACCCGGCCTATGCGGAGACGCTGCGCACGCTGGCGGGGGAGGGGGCGGGCGCCTTCTATGCCGGCCCCATCGCCGAGGACATCGTGGCCACCGTGCGCGGGGCGCCGGGCAATCCGGGCCTGCTTTCGGCGCTGGACCTGGCCATCTACCAGGTGCGTGAGCGTGCGCCGGTCTGCGTGCCTTATCGCGCACTGGAGGTCTGCGGCATGGGGCCGCCATCCTCCGGCGGGCTGGGCGTGGGGCAGATACTCGGAATGCTGGCGCCCTTCGGCCTGTCGGCGCTGGGGCCGAGTGATCCCGAAAGCGCTCGGCTGATCGGGGATGCCGCGCGGCTCGCCTTCGCCGACCGGGGCCGCTACATGGCCGACAGCGATTTCGTGCCCATGCCGAGCGAAGGCCTGATCGACCCGGACTACCTCGCAGAGCGGGCCGAGTTGCTCACCGGCGACGACGCGCTGCCCGAGGTGGCGCCGGGAGATCCCGAGTGGGACCACGCGCGGCTCTGGGCCGATGACACATCGCCGGAGTTGCCCTCGACCTCGCATATCAGCATCGTGGACGCGCGCGGCAACGTGCTGTCGATGACCACCACGATCGAGAACGCCTTTGGCTCGCGGCTGATGGTGCGGGGGTTCCTGCTGAACAACGAGTTGACGGATTTCTCCTTCGCGAGCCACCGCGACGGGCGGCCCATCGCCAACCGGGTGGAGCCGGGCAAGCGACCGCGTTCGTCCATGGCGCCGACCATCGTGCTGCGGGACGGGGCGCCGGTGCTGGCGCTGGGCTCGCCCGGGGGCAGCCGGATCATTCCCTACGTCGCCAGAACGTTGATTGCCTGGGCTGATTGGGGCCTGGACGTGCAGCAGGCGGTGTCGCTGCCGCACGCGGTCAACCGCTTCGGCACCTATGACCTGGAGGCGGGCACCGAGGCCGCGGCGCTGCAACCGGCGCTGGAGGCGATGGGCTTCGAGGTCAACCTGCGCGAGTTGAACTCCGGCCTGCACGCCATCGAGATCGGAGAGGTGCTGCGCGGCGGCGCCGACCCTCGGCGCGAGGGGCTTGCCTTCGGGCGCTAGGCGCGGCTAGGTCGGGGCGGAACAGAGGGAGAGAGACCATGGTTCAGGCCGCCGCATTGCCCCGCAACGAGACCGGCATCAAGACCGCGCTGGACCTGCTCAAGCAACGCTTCGGCGAACGGATGCAGACAGGCGCCGCGATCCGAGAGCAGCATGGCCACACCACCACCTGGATCGAGACCCAGGCCCCCGACGCGGTGCTGTTCCCGGAGAGCACCGAGGAGGTGGCCGAGATCGTGCGCGTCTGCGCCGCGCACAAGGTGCCAGTGATCCCCTTCGGCACCGGCACCTCGCTGGAGGGGCATGTGAACGCGCCGGCGGGGGGCGTCTCGGTGGACATGGCGCGGATGAACCGGATCCTGGCCGTGAACGCGCAGGATCTCGACTGCGTGGTGCAGCCCGGCGTCACGCGCGAGGACCTGAACACGCACCTGCGCGACCAGGGCCTGTTCTTTCCCATCGACCCGGGCGCCAATGCCTCGCTGGGGGGGATGGCCGCGACGCGGGCCTCGGGCACCAACGCGGTGCGCTATGGCACGATGAAGGACAACGTGATCGCGCTCGAGGCGGTCATGCCCGATGGCGAGATCATCCGCACCGCGCAGCGTGCCAAGAAGACCAGCGCGGGATACGACCTGACCCGGCTGCTGGTAGGCTCGGAGGGCACGCTGGGCCTGATCACCGAGCTGACGCTGCGGTTGCAGGGGATTCCCGAGGCGATCACCGCCGCACGCTGCTCCTTCCCCAGCGTGGACGCGGCCAGCCAGGCGGTGATGATGACGATTCAATACGGCATCCCGGTGGCCCGGATCGAGCTGCTGGACGAGGTCAGCGTGAAGGCGGCCAACGCCTATTCCAAGCTCGACCTGCCCGAGACGCCGCTCCTGCTGCTGGAATTCCATGGCTCCGAGGCGGGTGCTGCGGAACAGGCCGAAACCTTCGGCGCCATCGCCGAGGAGTTCGGCGGCAGCGATTTCAAGGCCACCGGCACCACCGAGGAGCGCAACGCGCTGTGGCAGGCGCGGCACGACATGTACTGGGCCTCGATGGGCATCCGTCCCGGGGCCAAGGGGATGTCCACCGATGTCTGCGTGCCGATCTCGAACCTGGCGACCTGCGTGACCCAGGCGCAGGCCCGCGCGGCCGAGCTGGGCTTTCCGGCGCCGGTGGTGGGCCATGTGGGCGACGGCAATTTCCACATGCTGCTGTTGATCGACATGGAGAGCGCGGCGGAGACCGCGCGCGCCGAGGACTTCATCGGCTGGCTCAACGATCTGGCGATCTCGCTCGACGGGACCTGCACGGGCGAGCACGGGATCGGGCAGGGCAAGATGCCCTATCTCGCCAAGGAACTGGGCCCGGCCACGCGCTACATGCGCGCGATCAAGGCGGCCATCGACCCCGACAACATCATGAACCCGGGCAAGATTTTCTGAACCGGGCGGAGGTGGGCCATCGCCCGTCCTTCGGATCGCTGGCGCGATCCGATCCGGTCGGATCATGCATGATCCGACCGATGGGGGCTCTGCCCCCCGGCCCGTGCCGGGCCTCCCCCCGAAGTATATCTCGCAAGAGGAAAAACGGGGGCGGGTCCCCTGCTTCTTCTCTTTCAAAAAATACTCGAACACCATGCTGGGGCCGGGCGCGCCGGTCGCCATGCCGGGCGAGGTCGGTTTTGGCCGGTTTTGCGTCGGCTTGGTTTTGCGCGCCGCGCCGCGGGTGACGCATAACCGGCCCATGTGAATCCCCCAGACGCCCCGGAGTAGCGCGCCCATGAAAACCCAAGTCAAAGCCCTGGTGGTCGGCGGCGGCGCCGTCGGGACCTCGATCGCCTATCACCTGGCGCGCGCCGGGTGGGGGGATGTGATGCTGATCGAGCGCGACGAACTGACCAGCGGCTCGACCTGGCACGCGGCGG
>DOIS01000382.1 GCA_003511785.1 Paracoccaceae bacterium | reverse complement strand
TGGTGCCCTGCACGCCGCTGGGCTGCCTGATGATGCTGCGCGCGCATCACGGCGATCTCTCGGGGATGGAGGCGGTGGTGATCGGGCGCTCGAATATCGTGGGCAAGCCGATGGCGCAGCTTCTGCTGGGCGAGAGCTGCACCGTGACCATCGCGCATTCGCGCACCCGCGATCTGGCTGACGTGGTGCGCCGCGCCGACATCGTGGTTGCCGCCGTGGGCCGGGCGCAGATGGTGCCGGGCGACTGGATCAAGCCGGGGGCGACGGTGATCGACGTCGGCATCAACCGTGTGGACGCGCCCGAGAAGGGCGCAGGCAAGACCCGACTGGTGGGCGACGTGGCGTTCGACAGCGCGGCCGAGGTGGCCGGTGCGATCACGCCGGTGCCGGGCGGGGTGGGGCCGATGACCATCGCCTGCCTGCTGGCCAACACGCTGACCGCCTGTTGCCGCGCCAACGGGTTGCCGGAACCGGAGGGGCTGACGGTCTGAGGCCAAGCGTTAACGTTACTTAAACGACCCTACCGCAACCCGGATTCCCGGCCGTCGTATTCCAATTTTCCTACGTTTCGCATGCGAAACATTCCTCTGGAAGCTGTTGGAATTCCAGCAAACCCGTGACCGGTGTTGCGTGGCCCAGGGCGCGGAGCGCGTTGCTTTGCGGAGCTATGCCAGACCCGCGTGACCTACGCTTTCTGCATCCGTGTCGCCGGATTCGCGCGGGCGCAGCCCGCGCGCCGGTCGGATCGCGCCCGCGATCCGAAACCCTGCCTCAGAGCGCGACTGGGGCCATGGTGCCCTGCATCACCGCGATCAGGGTCTCCTCTTCGCCGTTCAGCGCGTGAACCTCGGCGGTCACCACCGACAGCCGGCGCCCCGGTTTGATCACGCGGCCCGTGGCGCGCAGCCGTTCGCTGCGGCCCGGCGCCAGGAGGTTGACCTTGATCTCGGCGGTCACGACCTCGTGTCCCGGGGCCATCCGCGTGAGCGCGGCATAGCCCGCGGCGGTGTCGCCGATGGCGAAAGTCAGCGCGGCATGGGCGAAGCCCTGCTGTTGGCGGCTGGTCTCGAGGATCGGGGCCTCGATCACCACTTCGCCGGGGGCGATCCGGGCAAGCTGCGCGCCCAGCGTTTGCATCATCGCCTAGCGGGCGAAGCTGTCGCGGATGCGGGTCTCGATCTCGGTCGGGTCGGTCATGGGGCCTCCTGGGCGCGTGGCATGGGCAGGGGGTGCACGTTGCGCCCGGTGAGAATGGCCAGCGCCTCGGGGCGCATCAAGCCCGCCAGCGCCGGGGCGGTGCAGTCGAGCCCGCCGGTATAGGTGCCGTATGAGGGCAGGATCACCCGGTCGCTGTCGGCCAGAAAGGCGGGGCGCGAGATCACCCGTGCGCGCGTGCGGATGCGGGCCTTGGGGTGGTAATGGCCCGAGACCTCGCCCGAGGTCGCCCGCTGGGCGATGTGGCGGAAGGTCAGCGGCGCGAGCGGCAGTTCCCACAGGCGGGTGCCGCCCAGGTCGACCGGGCCGGGATCGTGGTTGCCCTCGATCCAGACCCAGCGCCGCCCGGCCTGGAGCCGGGCGATCCAGAGCCGTTCCTCTTCGGGCAAGGCGTGGGCGGCGCCGAGGTCGTCGAAACTGTCGCCCAGGCAGACCACCGTGCGCGCATGGGTCAGGGCCAGGTCGGCGGCCAGGCGGGTGAGCGTGTCGCGCGTGTCGTAGGGTGGCAGGGCCGCGCCGCCGCGCCGGGCGACGCGCTCGGACTTGCCCAAATGCAGGTCCGAGACGCAGAGCAGCCCCTGGTCGGGCCACCACAGGGCGCCCGATCCCAGCGCTCGGAGGCGCGCGCCGGCGAGGGTGAAGTCATGCGCGTTCATCGTGGTTTGCTTTGCGCATCGGCGCGGGCGGTGCAAGGGGAACCTGACGGTGGGGCTTGCGGGGGCTCTGCCCCCGGCCTTCGGCCTCCCCCGAAGTATTTTCAGCAAGAGGAAGGCAGGCGCGGGTGCTTTCCGATCGACCTGTCACTCCAGCCCCGCCGCCTGCATCAGCCGGGCGGTCTCCTCGGCCAGGAGCCGGTCGTCGGCGCTGCCCGCGACCGAGACCTTGCCCACCTCGAGAAACAGCGGGGCCGCCAGCGGTGTGACCCGGGGCAGGCGGATCAGGTCGATGCGCCCCCCGATCCGGTCCAGGATCTCCTCGATCCGGCCGAAATCGACCAGCCCGCGCATTGCCTCGTCCCGGGTGATGCGCATCATCAGGTGATCGGGGTCGTATTTCAGCAGCGTGTCGTAAAGGATGTCCGAGGAAAACGTCGCCTGCCGCCCGGTCTTTTTCGCCGATTGCGGCAGGTTGCGCTCGATCAGCCCGGCGATGGTGGCGCTGGCGCGAAAGGTGCGTTTCATCAACGCGTTCTCGGCCAGCCAGCCGTCCAGCCCCTCGCGCAGCGCCCGCCGGTCGAAGAGGGGCGCGGGATCGGTCACGGCATCGAGCCCCCAGATCAGCGTGGCATAGTCTGTGGCGACGAATCCCATGGGCGCGTGGCCCAGCTCTTCCAGTCGCTTGGTGACCAGAAGTCCCAGCGTCTGCTGCGCGTTGCGCCCGGCAAAGCCGTAGATGCACAGATGCTCGCGCCCGTCATGGGAAAGCTCTCGATCAAGAGCGCGTCGCGCTCGGGCAGGCGCGACAGGCGCCGTTGCAGGGCCAGCCACTCGGCGGTGTGGCGCGGCAATTGCGGCCAGTCACCTTGCGTGAACATGCGCAGAATGCGGTCGGACAGCTGCGTCGAGGTGGCGAATTTCGTGCCCATGAAGGTGGAGATTTTGGGTTTGCGCCCGGCGTTGCGCGAGACCTCGACCACCAGTTCGCGCAGCCCCTCGTAGCGCACCACTTGGCCCCCCATCAGGAAGGTGTCGCCGGGGGTGAGCGAGGCGGCGAAGCCTTCCTCGATCTCGCCCAGCGGCTTGCCGCTGCGGTTGCGGCGCAGGCGCACCTTGAGCGTGTCGGTGTCCTGGATCGTGCCGATATTCATGCGGATGCGCTGCGCCGCGCGCGGGTCGCGCAACTGCCAGAGCCCGTCTTGCCGCTGCTTCAGGCGCTGCCACTTGTCGTAGGCGCGAAGGGCATAGCCGCCGGTGGCACAGAAATCGAGGCAGTCGTCGAACGCGGCCCGGGCCAGGTCGGCATAGGGACCGGCGGTGCGCATCTCGTCGTAGAGCGCGCCCGCCTCGAACGGGCCGGCGCAGGCGGCGATCAGGATATGCTGGCAGAGCACGTCGCGCGGCCCACGCCCGCGCGGGGCGCCGTCGAGATCGTGGGCGCGAGCAGCTTCCAGCGCGGCCACGCATTCGACCACCTCGAACCGGTTGGCGGGCACCAAAAGCGCCTTGGAAGGCGCGTTGTAGCGGTGGTTCGCCCGCCCGATCCGCTGAACCAGGCGCTTGACGTTCTTGGGCGCGCCGATCTGGATCACCAGGTCCACGTCGCCCCAGTCGATACCCAGATCGAGGCTGCCGGTGCAGACGATGGCGCGCAGCTCGCCCCGGACCATGGCGGCCTCGACCCGTTCGCGTTGGGTGCGGTCGAGGCTGCCGTGGTGGATGCCGATGGGCAAGCCGTCCTCGTTAGCGAGCCAGAGGTTGTGAAAGAAGATCTCGGCCTGGGCGCGGGTGTTGTGGAAGATCAGCGTGGTGCGGTGCCGGCGCACCTGCTCCAGCACGGCCGGGATCGCGTAGGCCGCGCCGCCGCCGGCCCAGGGCGGGTGCTCGGAGGTCTCGAGCATCGAGATGTCGGGGTCGGGTCCGGGATCGGCCATGAGGATCTCGCAGGGGTCGGGGTGACGGGCCAGGAGGCGAGCGATGGCCTGCGGCGGGGCCTCGACCGTGGCCGAGAGCCCGACCCGGCGCAACCCCGGGGCCAGACGGTGCAGACGCGCCAGGGCCAGCATCAGCTGGTCGCCGCGCTTGCTCTCGGCCAGGGCGTGGATCTCGTCCACCACCACGCGCTTCAGCCCCGCGAACATGCGCCCCGCATCCTCGTAGGAGTTGAGGAGCGCCAGGCTTTCCGGCGTGGTCAGCAGGATATGCGGCGGGTCGGCGCGCTGGCGCTTCTTGCGCGTGGCCGAGGTGTCGCCGGTGCGGTCCTCGATGCGGATCGGCAGACCCGTCTCCTCGACCGGGGCGGTGAGGTTGCGCTTGATGTCGGCGGCCAGCGCCTTGAGCGGAGAGACATAGAGCGTGTGCAGCCCCGGCGCCGGATCGCGGGCCAGCTCCGCCAGGGTGGGCAGAAAGCCTGCCAGCGTCTTGCCGCCCCCGGTGAGCGCGATCAGCAGCGTGGCGGGATCGTTCGCGCGGTCGAGCATGGCGCGCTGATGCGGGTGCGGGGACCAGCGGCGCGCGGCGAACCAGTCTGTGATCGGGGTGGGCAGGTCCATGACCGTGAACATATAGCGAACCGGCGCCCGGGGAAAAGCGCCGACCGGTCGAACGTCGTCACGCTGACGTCGCGGCGCGTCTCACTTCACGATCTGCTCGTCGCGCACGAACATGTTGGCCCAGGCGCGGTCGATCAGCTCGGGGGTCATCTGGTAGGGGATGCCTTCGAATTCGCAGATCGAGATCATCTGGTCGATCAGGAAGACCGGCTGGTAATTGGCATAGACATTGTCGATCTCGGGATATTTCACCTTGAGCAGGTGGACCAGCGCGCGCTCGTCCAGCGGCATGCCCTTCTTGCGGGCGACCATGGCGAAGATCTTGAGGAAATTCTCCTGGTTCGGGCCGTCGATCTTGATCTTGAAGAAGATCCGCCGCAGCGCCGCCTGGTCGAAGATCTCGTTGGGGTGGAAGTTGGTCGAGAAGATCACCAGCGTGTCGAAGGGCACCTCGAACTTCTCGCCCGATTGCAGGCCGAGGATGTCCTTGCCCTCTTCCAGCGGCACGATCCAGCGGTTGATGAGCGCCTGCGGCGGCTCGGCCTGGCGGCCGAGGTCGTCCACGATGAAGATGCCGCCGGTGGATTTCAGTTGCAGCGGCGCCTGGTAGGTGCGCGCGGTCGGGTTGTAGACCAGGTCCAGCATCGACAGCGACAGCTCGCCCCCGGTGACCACGGTGGGCCGCTCGCATTTGACATAGCGCGAGTCGAAACTGCGGCGGCGGCGCAGGGCGTGCGGGTCCTCGGCCTCTTCTTGAATCGCGTTGTGCACGATCGGATCATAGACGGTGATGACCTGGCCGGAATACTCGATGGCGCGCGGCACGTAGACATTGTCGCCCAGCGCGTCGCGGATGCCGTTGGAGATCAAGGACTTGCCGTTGCCGGGCGGGCCATACATCAGCATCGAGCGCCCGGCGCTGACCGCGGGGCCCAGGTGGTCCAGCAGGCTGTCGGGCAGGACCAGGTGGCCCATCGCGCCCAGCAGTTGCTGGCGCGTGACCTGGATGTTGCGGATCGACTGGCGCTTGACCTGCTCGCGATAGACGTCGAGCGGCACCGGCATGGCGCCGAAATACTCCGACTGGCTGAGCGCGTCGAGCGCACGCGATTTGCCGGCGTCGGTGAGCTGATAACCCATCTCGCCGCCCGAATTGGCGTTGAGCGTGCCGGTGGCCTCGAGCAGTTTCTGGTCGCGCGCCATGTCCACCAGTTCCTGCGTGACCGGGATCGGCAGGCAGATCGCCTGTGACAGCTCGCTGACCACGTCCACGTTCTTGCGGAACATGGTCTTCAGCAGGATGTCGCGCATCATCACCAGCGGAAGCTGCATCTCGGCCAGCCCGCGCGGGGGCGGGGGGGCCATCACGGCGGTGGGTTGCATGTTCATGTCATCGGCCTGTCTGTCACGTCTCGTCCGGCGGACCGCGCCCGCCCTGCGAGTCTCGCGCGGGAATATGGCGATTTGCGGGCGCGTTCTGGGAAATCGCGTCGGCCTACTGGCCGTAGATCGCGCCCAGGATCAGGTAGATCGCCAGGCTTCCGGCAAGCGACAGGCCCATGGGAAAGCGCTTGTTCTTCTGCTCCCAGCTGGCCCAGTGGGGGGCCAAAGCGCGCAAGGGCGTGTGCTTGGCCAAGCTGTGGGTGGCCACGGCGGCCAGCATGTTGGCGGCGAGGATCACGACCACGATCTTGATGTCCTGAACCATCACATAGGGCGCGGCGGCGGCCAGGAACTTGCTGTCGCCGGCGCCCATGGCTCCGCCCATGTTCAGCAGGATGCCGATCACCAGCATCACCACCATCTGCACCAGTTGCCAGCCATAGACCGGCAGCGGCAGCAGGAAGGGCGCGACCAGCACGAAGACAGCAAGCAGCGCCAGCACCGCCTGGTTCGTGATCCGCATCTCGCGCATGTCGGTGAAGGCGACATAGAAGCACAGCGGCAGCACGAAGGGCAGAAAGACCAGCGCGGCCGAGGCGGGAATCGCCATCAGCGCCGGTGCCTCGAGCGGACCCATACCCTTACCCGGTTTCAAGCGCGCGCAACAAGCGCACGGCGTCTTCGAAATGCTGCGGGTGGGTTTCGATCGCCTCGCGCAGCAGACCCTTGCCGGTCTGCACGTCGCCCTGCTTGACCGCGGTGAGCGCCATCGTGTGCAGAAGCTGGGCGCGCTCCACCTGGTCCATCGGGATCACCGGCAGGGAATAGTTGCGCTGCGCGCCACGGGCCAGCACCAGGTTGTTCTTGGCGGTGAACAGGCTTTCGTCCTGGCGGATCGCCTCGCCGAAAAGGCGCTCGGCCTCGGCATAGTCGCCGCGCGTGAGCTTGGAATAGCCCCAGTTGTTCATCACCCCCGCAGGCCGCGTGGTGAGGCCCACGGCGGTCTGATAGAAGCTGTCGGACTTGCTCCACTCGCGGTTGGCATCGGCCACCATCGCCTCGAGCCGGTAGCGTTTGAAGGTCTCGTGCGTGGGGGGGACCGCGTCCAGAACGGCCTCGGCCCGGTCCCAGTCGCCGGCGCGGATCAGCGCATCGGCCAGGTCGACCTGGTCGTCGGGCGTGGCGCCCTCCATCTTGGCGACCTTCTCCCAGGCGCCCACGGCTTCGGTGTTGCGCTTGGCGCGCACCAGCGATTTGGCCAGGCCGCGTTGCAGGTCGATCCGGTCCGGGTTCTGCTTGGCCGCGCCGCTGAAGTAACTCACGGCCTCGTTGGGATCGGCCACGGTCAGCATCACGTCGTTGAGGTTGGTCTCGTCCACGACATTGACGTCCTGAAAGGCGCGTTCGACCGTCTCGCTGCCTTTCTCGGCGCAACCGGACAGCAGGAAGCCGCCCGCCAGCGCAGCCGGAATCAGGAGAAAGTGGCGCATTTTTGCGTCCTTTACTGCTCTTGCCTCGTCATGGTGTCTTGCGGATGAGGAAATCGGCCCCGCCGCGCTGCACCAATTTATAGTCGTTGTTTTGAGACCCATTATTATCAGGTATTTCCGATTTTGCGAGTGCTAAGCGCAAATTGTCCCGGATTGAGTCACTTTGGCCATCATCAAGCGCATAGGCCTTGCGAAACACTTCGCGCGCCTCGGAGGTCTTGCCGCGCTCCATCAGCACCACGCCGAGGTTGTTCCACGCCTCGGGCCAGCTGTCGTCGGCGGCCACGGCGCGGCGCATGAGGTCCTCGGCCTGGCCGAGCCGGCCCAGGCCCAGATTGGCGGTTCCCATTCCCGACAGGATCTCGGCGGTGAGGCCCTGGTCCAGCGCGGCGCGGGTGAACGCCTTGAGCGCCAGTTCGTATTGGCGGGCGGCCATCAGACGGTGGCCGACCTCGACCCCGTCCACCGCTTCGCCGCCCGGGTCAACGCCGGGCGCCCAGGCGCCGGTCTCGGGCGGAGCGATGCGGTCGGGACCGCAGGCGGCCGCCGCGAGGATGAGCGCGGCGGCCGCGGTGAGTCGCAGCAGGGGCGTCGCGGGGCGCGCGCCGTTTAATGCCATGATGTCAGTTGCCCATGTTGCCCAGATTGGCGATGCCGTTGGCCGAGGGGCCGACCAGGATGATCAGCAGCGGCGGCACGGTGAGCGTCATTGTGGCAAGGGTCATTTTGGTTGGCAACTTGTTTGCCGCCTCTTCCGCGCGCATCACCCGCTTGTCCCGCATCTCGCCGGCATAGACGCGCAGCGCCTCGGCGATGGAGGTGCCGAAGCTCTGCGACTGGATCAGCACGGTGACGAAGGAGGACACGTCCTGCACCCCGCAGCGCGTGCCCATGTCGCGGAGCACGCGGTCCTTGTCCTTGCCGGCCTTCATCTCGTAGGCGACGATCTCGAACTCGTCGGCAAGCGACGGGTAGGAGGCGCGCAACTCGCGCGCGACGCGCACGATGGACTGGTCCAGCGACTGGCCCGCCTCGACGCAGACCAGCATCATGTCGAGACTGTCGGGAAAGCCGCAGGTGATCTCTTCCTTGCGTTCTTCGATGCGGCGCGTGATCCAGTATTTCGGCAGGAAATACCCGGCCGCACCCGGCCCGATGCCATACATGATGGTCTGCTGCTGGCTCATGCCCTCGGCGTTGCCCAGCACGAAGAGATAGATCGCTCCGAGCCCGAGCCCGATGAGACCCAGCGCCATCTGCGCGAAATGGAAGAAGCGCACCGCGTCCTTGGACTGATAGCCCGCCTGGCGCAGTTTCAACTGCATCGCGGAAAGCTCTTCCTCGCCCTGCGGCTCAAGGAAGGTTGCGAACTTGTCCAACTTCTCGTTGCGGCCGCGCTGGCGCAGGCGCTCTTTCTTCTCGGTCTTCTTCGCCTCGCCCTTGATGTCGCGTTGCAGCTTTTTCAGCGGGTCCTCGCGCTGGTTCATCATCAGCGGGATGGCCAGCAGGACCATGAACAGCCCAAGCACCCCGATGGCGATCATCGGACCGAAGGGGCCGAGCATCTCGGTCAGGCTCTGGTTTATGACATCCAGAAAATCCATGCGCGGCGCTCCTTACACCTTGATGTTGGTGAGAACCCGCATGACGATCAGGTTCGCGCCCAGCAGGATGCCCACGACGAAACAGGCGGGAATGAAATAGGGGTGGTCGATCACCTCGTCGTAATAGCCCGGGTCCTGGAACAGGATCGCGGCCAGGGCGACGAGCGGGAAGGCCGAGAGGAACTTGCCCGACCATTGCGCCTCGGCGGTGATCGCCTTGACCCGGCGGAACAGGCGGAAGCGGGCGCGGATCACCTTGGCGAGCCCGGCCAGGATCTCGGCCAGGTTGCCGCCGGACTGCTGCTGGATGGTCACGGCCACCGACAGGAAGCGCAGATCCTGCATGTCGAGACGCTCGGCCATGTCCTTGAGCGCCTCGCCCACGTCGCGGCCATAGGCGCTTTCGTCGGCGATCATGCCCATTTCGGTGCCCAGCG
>DOIS01000264.1 GCA_003511785.1 Paracoccaceae bacterium | reverse complement strand
CCAACTTTCGGGCATTGCTCCAGCGTGGCCCGGGCGCGGGCGAGGCGCGACATCACCGTGCCGGGCGCCAGCCCGGTTTGGCGGGCGAGGTCGGCCGGGCCGGTCACGCCCTCCGCCACCAGCCCGATCAGCTCGGCCTGGCCCGGCGGCAGGCGGGCCACCGCGCAGGCCAGGTCGCGCAGCGCCAGCGCGGCGTGGGCGCCGGAGGGTTCGGTCTGGCTGTCCTCGTCGAGCGCGCAGGTCGGACGCCGGGCGCGGAAATGCGACATCGCCAGGTTGCGCAGGATGGTCATGGCGAATGGCTCGACCGCTTTCGGCCCGCCGCTCTGCCGCTGGTGGCGCCACAGGCGCAACAGCGCCTCCTGCGCCAGGTCGGCGGCGGTTTCGGGGTCGTCCACCAGGCGCCGGGCGCGACGGGTCAGGCGGCTGTGCAGCCGGGCGTAGGTGCGGCCATTCGGGCAGTGCGTCATTGCGTTTCGATCCTCTGTTGCGCGTCGCCGGCAGTAAGGCGGGTTTCCAACGTCCTGAGAAGGCCGGGGTTTTCCGCCGAGCGGTAAACGGCCGGCGGAAGTGGCGGGACGCTGCCGGTCGGGCGGGGCGAAATCGGCAAGGCCCGGCCACCCGGCGAGGGGGCGGGAACGAAGGGGCGTCCTGGCGCGTCTTCAGGACCGAGGGCGCAAGACAGCGCGCTCGGTTTCAAACAGTGAGGAAAAAACATGAAACTCTATCTTCTGACCGCCGCAACCGTTCTGGGCCTGGGTACGGTCGCCATGGCGTCGACCGATCTGGACACCGATGGCGACGGCGCGGTGACCTGGGAAGAGGTGCAGGCCGGGCATCCGGAGGTCACCGAGGAGCAGTTCATCGCGATGGACGCGAACGGGGATGGCGCTCTCGACGCCGACGAGCTGGCCGCAGCCCGCGAAGGCGGTCAACTGCCCGAGAACGGCTGACCCCGCGCCGCGCGTGGCGGCGTCCCCATGCGCGACACTCGCGCCCGGCGCCCGGCAGGTTCGCTCCTGCCGGGCGTTTTTTGCGGTTCGGCTGCCCTGCGGGAAAGCTCACCGCCCGATCAACGCGTCGCAGGTCGGGCAGCGGAGGGAGGCGCGCGTCGCCACTCGGGCGCGGTCGGCTCGGCCGGCAGGGGGTGGACAGGCGCCCTTCGGTCGACGCCGGATCAGGCGGCCGCGCGGGTCGCGGCGAAGTCGCAGAGCGTGGCCAGCGCCGCGGCGAAGCGGTCGTCGTCGATGGTCATCGCCACGCGCACATGGCCGGCAGCCGCCGCGCCGAAGCTCTCGCCCGGCATCACCGCGATGCGATGCGCGTCGAGCAGCGCGCCCGCGAAGGCCTCGCCGCTCATCCCCGTGGCCCGGATGTCCAGCATCAGATACATCGCCCCCTGGCTCGGCACCTGTCGCACCGCGTTCTGCCCCGCCAGCACCTCCTGTGCCAGCGCGCGGCGGCGGCGGAAGGGGGCGGCGATCTCCTCTTCCAGGTCCGCGCCCTGATCGAGCGCGAAGCGGGCCGCATCCTGGATGAAGCCCGGCACGCCATAGGTGGTATGGGTGGCCAGGTTGATGAGGTGGGAAATGGCCTCTTCCGGCCCCACGATCCAGCCGCAGCGCGAGCCGGTCATGGCGTGGCTTTTCGACATGGAGCCCACGACCAGCGTGCGCTCCGCCATGCCGGGCAGGGCCCGCGGGCTCAGGTGCGCGCCCTCCCACACCTGGCTGTCATAGACTTCGTCCGAGATCAGCCACAGGTCATGCTCGGCGCAGACCCCCGCGATCCCCTCCAGCGTGTCGCGGCCATAGACCACGCCGGTGGGATTGTTGGGCGTGTTGACCAGAAGCGACCGCGCCCCCGGCGCAGCGGCGGCCAGATCGGCGGCGCGCGGCTGGAAGGCGTGCTCGGCGCGCGCCTGCACCGGGACCGGCACCGCGCCCACGCCCCGGATCGTGCCCGGGTAGGTCGCGTAATAGGGGTCGATATAGAGCGCCCGGTCGCCCTCGTCGCAGGTGGCGTGATGCGCGGCGAAAAGCGCGGCCTGCCCGCCCGGCGTGATCAGCACGTTGTCGCGGGTGGTGGGCACGCCGCTGCGCTCGGTGATCCGCGCGGCCACCGTGTCGCGCAGGGCGGCCGTGCCCGGCACCATCGCATAGCCCGTGTGGCCGCCCCGCGCCGAGGCGTCCATCGCGGCCAGGATGCTGGGGCCGGTGCGGATGTCATGCTCGCCGATGGTGAGTTCCGTGACCGCCTCGTCCGCCGCCACCAGGGCCCGCGCGCGATAGAACACGTCCCACCCGTCCGAGCCGCCGCCGGTCAGGTGGGTGATGCGATGGGAAAGGGTCATGGGGCAGTCTCCGGCGCGGTTTCCGGCCGGAGAGGGTCAGAGCGGGCGGGAATTGTCAACCGGCGCCGGGTGCCCGATGTCTTTGAAAGACATCGGCCGGAATTTTTCAAAAATTCCGGCTCTCGCGCTGTGGCAGGCTGGTCTGCACCGTTACGCTCGCCAGCGCGTCCCGGCAAGAGGCTTGGCAGGGCGCGCGGGCGCTGGTATCAACTCCGCCATGAACCGCATCGCATGCATCATCACCTGCTGCATTACCACCTGACAGCGTCGGGCGGGCCGGTTCTCTGTTTCCATCTTCGGACGTAGTTGCTAAGCCCGCCACGGCACCGCTCTGCGCGAGGGAAACATGGTCGAGATCAAGCTTCACAACACGAAAACGCGGCGCAAGGAGCTCCTGACGCCGATCGACCCGCGGAACGTGCGCATGTATGTCTGCGGCCCCACCGTGTATGATCGGGCGCATCTGGGCAATGCCCGGCCCGTGGTGGTGTTCGACGTGCTCTATCGTCTCTTGCGCCATGTCTACGGGGCCGATCACGTGACCTATGTGCGCAACTTCACCGACGTGGACGACAAGATCAATGCGCGCGCGGCCGAGAGCGGACGGGAGATTTCGCAGATCACCGCCGAGACGACGCAGTGGTTTCTCGATGACATGGCCGCGCTTGGCGCTCTGGAGCCCGACGCCATGCCGCGTGCCACGCAGTATATTCCGCAGATGGTGGCGATGATCGAGGGGTTGATCGAGACGGGCCATGCCTACGAGGCCGAGGGCCACGTGCTGTTTTCGGTCGAGAGCTATCCCGAGTATGGCAAGCTCTCGGGCCGCTCGGTCGACGACATGATCGCGGGCGCCCGGGTCGAGGTCGCGCCCTACAAGCGCAACCCGATGGATTTCGTGCTGTGGAAGCCGTCAACGGACGATCTGCCCGGCTGGGACAGCCCCTGGGGCCGGGGGCGGCCCGGCTGGCATATCGAGTGCTCGGCCATGAGCTATGAGCTTTTGGGGGAGAGCTTCGACATTCACGGCGGCGGCAACGACCTGATGTTCCCGCATCACGAGAATGAAATCGCGCAAAGCTGCTGCGCCCATCCCGAGGGGAGCTTTGCGAATATCTGGCTGCACAACGAGATGTTGCAGGTCGAGGGCAAGAAGATGTC
>DOIS01000272.1 GCA_003511785.1 Paracoccaceae bacterium | reverse complement strand
CCCCCTGCCCCAAGGGCGCGCGCGCGCCCCGCCGGGCGCGGTCTGAAACCGTCCGACCCTTCAAGACAATCAGACCGATATGAGGAGACAGACCATGTCTGTCCGCACTCTTTCCCTGGCCGCCCTGGCCACATTCGCCCTCGCCCTGCCGGGTTTCGCCGAGATCGCGGTGAAAGACCCCTACGCCCGAGTGTCCACCATGATGTCGAAATCCGGCGCCGCGTTCATGGTGCTGGAAAACAGCGGCGACAGCGACGACCGCCTGGTCTCGGCCGCCTCGGACGTGGCCGAGCGCGTCGAACTGCACACCCACAAGTCCGACGAAAGCGGCGTCATGCGCATGATGGAGGTCGAGGAGGGCTTTGCCATTCCCGCCGGCGGCAGCCACGCCCTGGCGCGCGGCGGCGATCACGTCATGTTCCTGGGACTGACACGCAGTCTCGAGCACGGCGACACGGTGACCGTCACCCTGACCTTCGAACAGGCCGGTGACGTCGAGGTGGAAATCCCCGTCGACCTCGAGCGCAAGCCGATGCACGGCCAGACGAAGCACGGCGGCTAGACAACAGGCGGGCGCGCGCGGTCAACCGCGCGCCAGCACCTCCTCGACCCAGTCCGGGACGGTCCGGCTCGCGGGTCCGAACCGGGTCTCGTCGAAGCGCGACACCGCCGCCGACGGCTCCAGGTTCAACTCCACCCGATGCGCGCCCACGGCCTCCTCGACGAAGGCGGCGGCGGGATAGACCTGGCCCGAGGTGCCGATCGCGGCGAAGAGCGTCGCCTCCTGCAAATGCGCGAAGATCTCGTCCATGTGATAGGGCATTTCGCCGAACCAGACCACGTCCGGCCGCGCGCGCGGCGCATTGCATTCCGGGCAGGTTTCGCCCACGGCCATCTCGGCGGGCGCGGACCAGCGATGCCCGCAGGCGCCGCACAGCGCCCCTGCCAGGGTGCCATGCATGTGCAGCACATCCCGCGCGCCGCCCTTCTCGTGCAGGTCGTCCACGTTCTGGGTGACGATCACCACCTCGCCCGGCCAGTCGCGTTGCAGCCGCGCCAGCGCCTCATGGGCGGGGTTCGGCCGCGCATCGACCGCCTGCGCCCGGCGGGCATTGTAGAACCCCTGCACCAGCGCGGGGTCTCGGGCGAACCCCTCGGGCGTGGCCACGTCCTCGATCCGGTGCTGCGACCACAGCCCGCCCTCGTCGCGGAAGGTGCCCAGCCCGCTCTCGGCGGAAATCCCGGCCCCGGTCAGGATGACGATCTTCTGCATGGCGGGTCTCCCGATCAGCGTCCGGTGCAGCTTGCGCGATTCGCGCGAGGCTGGGAACCGGCGCGCGCCAGTTTCGGATTTCGTGAAACTCTCACCCTTCGATCACCTCCAGCGACCCGACCAGCCAAGGCAGCCGCGCCACCGCCGGTTCGATCATCTGGGAGACCAGCAACTGCCGCATGGTGCCGGCCATGTCGCGCGGCACACGGTCGGCCCAGTCCGCCCCGGCAAAGAGCGAGATGGTGCGCGCCGCGCCGCCCACGGGCAACGGGAAGGCGGCGATATGGTCATGGAACCGCGCCGCCCGCATATAGCCCAGCGGCGTGGTAACCGCCCAGCCGATGCGCCGCGCCACCATCGCCATCAACGCCAGGTGCGAGCCGATCTCGAAGCGCGACGGCGCGTCCAGCCTGAGCCGCGCCAGATGCCCCTCGATCTGCCGGGCGATGAGCTGGTCGCTGGCGTAGCGCAGCAGCGGCAACGACACCAGATCGCGCAGCGCGCGGTCTGGGTCGCGGACGGTATCGACCGGCGCCACGATCACGAACGGGTCACGGACAAGCGGATATTCCGTAATCCCGTCAAGAGGTTCGCCCGTGCTGGCGGCCACCGCCACATGCAGTTCGCGGGCCTGGATCGCGCGCCCGATCTCGATGCTGGGGGCGGTCACGATCTTCAGCCGGCACTGGGTCAGGCTGTCGGCCAGGATCGTGGCCAGCCGCGGCGTCAGGTCGTTGTCGAAATCGTCGATCAGCCCGATCGACAGCGATGTCAGCTCGCTGAGATCCATCACCGTCAACTCGCTCTGGGCCAGGCGCAGCTCGCCCAGCACCGCCTGGGCCCGCACGAGAAAGCTGCGCCCCGCCGGGGTCAGGCGCATGGGCCGGCGGGCGTGGTCCACCAAACCGCTGCCCAGCGCCTTTTCCAGGTTGCGCAACTGCTGCGAGACGGCGGGCTGGCTCAGCCCCGTGGCCTCCGCCGCCTGCGCGACCGAGCCCGACTTGGCCAGCGCCTCGAACACCTCGAGCCCGCGCAGGGTGATCCCCTTGTTCAGCATGGGTCGCCTCTCCACCGTTTCAGCTTTTGTGAAACCGTGCCGGGACCCCGTCAAGCCGGGATCGCCGCTCAGTCCAGCCCCTCGAGCAGCTCCGCCGCCGCCGCGGGCGGCGCCGTGCGCCCCTCCATCACGGCCTGGGCCAGACGGGTCATCTCGGCCCGAGCCTTGGGCGTGTCGAGCTGCGCCAGCAGCGCCTGCCGCACCTCCTGCTCGAACCAATAGCGCGCCTGCGCCGCCCGCGTGCGCTCCCAGAACCCGGCCTCGCGGCGCCACTCGGCCAGGGTCTGCATCTCGGCCCAGGCCTCTTCCAGCCCGGTTTCCTCAGCGGCGGAGACCAGCATCGCCTTGGGAAAACCCGCCGGGTCCTGCGGCCGCTTGCGCAACAGCCGCAGCGCCCCGGAATAATCGGCACAGGTGCGGGTCGCCGCGGATTTCAACTCCCCATCGGCCTTGTTGACCAGGATCAGGTCGGCGATCTCCATGATACCGCGCTTGACCCCCTGCAACTCGTCGCCCCCGGCGGGCGCCAGCAGCAGCAGGAACAGGTCCGACATCTCGGCCACCACGGTTTCCGACTGGCCCACGCCCACGGTCTCGATCAGCACAACGTCGAACCCGGCCGCCTCGCACAGCGCCACCGCCTCGCGCGAGCGGCGCGCGACGCCGCCCAGGTGGCTCTGGCTGGGCGAGGGACGGATGAAGGCGCCCGGCGCGCGGCTGAGACGCTCCATGCGGGTCTTGTCGCCCAGGATCGACCCGCCCGAGCGGGCCGAGCTGGGATCGACCGCCAGCACGGCGACCTTCAAGCCCTTGGTCGTAAGCATCATGCCGAAGGCCTCGATGAAGGTGGATTTGCCCACCCCCGGCGTGCCCGAGAGCCCCACGCGCAGCGCCTGACGCCCCGAGCCGGCGAGTTCGGCCAGCAGGTCCGGTTCCCTCTCGCGCTGGTCCGCGCGGCTGCTTTCGATCAGGGTGATCGTCCGGGCCAACGCCCGGCGGTCGCCGTCCAATACCTGTTGCGCCAGATCGCTCATGCCCATCGCGTCCCCCTTGCCTGCGCCCGCTTTTTGACGCAAGGCGCGCCCGGTTGTCCAGTGGGCCCGCCTAAGGACTGGCGTAAGGGGGGCTCTGCCCCCCGTCCCCCCCGCCCGCCCCCCCCCCCCCCCGCCCCCCGCTCCCCCCCGCATTTTAAAATTTTTTTATTTTAATTTTTTTTTTTTTTTTT
>DOIS01000155.1 GCA_003511785.1 Paracoccaceae bacterium | reverse complement strand
GCCCCCCCCCCTTCTTCTTTTCCCCATACCCCCCGGGGGGGCCCCCCCAGGGGGGGGGGGGCAGCCCCCCCCCTCTGCCAGAACGGAAAAAGCGCGCCGGGTTGCCCCGGCGCGCCCTCATCCCGAACTCGGTCCGGTCACTTCTCTTCGTGAACCGCCTTCCAGGCGCCGTTCTCGACGACGAAGACATAGACCGAGTCCGCGCCCTGGTGGTCGTCCGGGCCGTAATCGACGAAGTTGCCCACGAGCACGTCCTCGTAGGACAGCGAGTACATGCCCTCGCGGAAGCTCTCATGGGTCAGGTCCGGCCCGGCCGCCTCCAGCGCCTTGTGCATCATCGCCGCCGCCGAGTAGCCCAGCATGGCAAAGCCCACCGGTTCTTCGTCATAGGCGGCGCGGTATTCTTCGATGAAGGCCGCGGGCGCCTCCTGGTCGGCGCGCGCCCAGAGGTCCTGCCAGCTGGCCGCGGCATAGAAGCCCTCGGTCACGCCGCCGGGCACCTGCGACACCACGGTGAGGAAGCTGGCCGAGGTGCCCAGCAGCTTCATGCCATCCAGGCCCATCTTCTTGGCGGTGCCCGACACGGTGATGGTCTGGCGCACGCCCAGCGCCATGGCCACGATGTCGCAGCCCGCTTCGTTGAGCTTGCTCAGCGAGCCCACGAAATCGGTCTCGTCGGGCTTGTGCGTGGTCTCGGCGGCGAAGGTCAGGCCCAATTCCTCGGTGGCCGCCTTGGCGCCCTCGGCGATCTCCTTGCCGAAATCGGTGGGCAGGTACATCGCGCAAACCTTCTGCGCGCCGTATTCCTCGGCCAGGTATGTCACCCCGGTGATCGCCTGGTCGTAATAGGACGAGAACAACGTGAACTTGTTGTCGATCGGGTCCTGCAACATCTGCCGCGCGCCCGAAAGCGGCGCCACGTTGGGAATGCCCTTGGCGTCGAGCAGCTGGAACCCCGCCAGGTTGATCGGCGTGCCCAGGTTCTGGAACATGGCGAAGACCTGGTCGCGGTTCAGCAGCTTGTTGAAGCCCTGCATCGCGCGCGGCATCTGATAGCCGTGATCCTCGGTCACCAGGCGCACCTGGCGCCCGTGCACGCCGCCGGCCTCGTTGAGCTTGTTGAAGTAGAGCTCGGCGCCCTTGGTGGCGGGCACGCCGATGGCGGCGAAGATGCCGCTGAGGTCGTTGACCGAGCCGATCACGATCTCGTCGTCGGTCACGCCCTGGGTCTCGGCCTGGACCATGCCGGCGCTGGCAAGCGCGGTGGCGGCGGCCAGGGTTGCGAGTGTCTTTTTCATTGTCGTTATCCTCCCTTTGGATTTTTCACTCACGCATACATGTCCTCGATCAGATGCGCGTGTTTCTTCTCGACGAAGCTGCGCTTGAGCTTCATCGTCGCGGTCAGCTCCTCGTCCTCGGCGGTCAGCAGCACGTCGATCAGGCGGAAATCCTTGATCTGTTCGACCCGCGCGAATTCCTTGTTCACCGCCGCCACCTCTGCCGCAATCAGGTCCTTCACCTCCTTTGCCGCGCAGAGCGAGGCGAAGTTGGAGAAAGGCACCTTCTGGTCCTGAGCGTATTTCTCGACGTTCTCCTGATCAATCATAATCAGCGCGGTCAGATACTTGCGCCGGTCGCCGATGATCACCGCGTCCGATATGTAATGGCTGAACTTCAGCCGGCTCTCGATCTCGGCGGGGGTGATGTTCTTGCCGCCGGCGGTGATGATGATGTCCTTGAGCCGGCCGGTGATGGTGACATAGCCCTCGTCGTCGATCCGGCCCACGTCGCCGGTGCGCAGCCAGCCGTCGTCGGTGAAGGTCTCGGCGGTCTTCTCGTCGTTGCGCCAGTAGCCCTGGAAATTGTTGAGCCCCTTGGTCTGGATCTCGCCACCGTCGGCGATTCGCACCTCGATGCCGGGGACCACCTTGCCGATGGTGCCCAGCTTGTTCTCGGCCAGCGTGTTGATGGTGGCGATGCCGGCGGTCTCGGTCATGCCGTAACCTTCGACGATGGGCACGCCGATGCCCCAGTACCATTTCAGCAGCTCGGGCGAGATCGGCGCCGCCCCGGTGCCGCCGCGCCGCATCTGGTCGAGCCCCAGCATCCGGCGCAGGTTGCGCAGCACCAGCCGGTCCCAGAACCTGTATCGCAGCGCGACCCCGGCGGGCACGCTCTCGCCCCGGACCAGGTATTCGGCCCGCGCCTTGCCCGCCTTGATCGCCTGCGCGAAGGCCCAGCGCCCGGTGGGCGTGGCCTCCTGCGCGAGGATCAGCACCTGGCTGTAGATCTTTTCCCACACGCGCGGCACGGCGGTGAGGGTCGAGGGGCTGACCTCTTGCAGGTTGGCGAAGACCGTCTCGGGGCTTTCGGCGAAGTTGACCGTGCATTTCGCCGCGAGCGGGAAATAGATCGACACGTCGCGTTCGAGGATGTGGCAGAGCGGCAGGAAACAGAGCTGCTGGTCATCTTCCAACGTCGGCAGGCGGTGGGCGCCGGCCTCGATCGCCGCCATGATGTTCTCGTGGCTGAGCATGGCGCCCTTCGGCATCCCTGTCGTGCCCGAAGTATAGATCAGCAGCGCGGTATCGCCGGGCTGGGTCTTGGCGATCTCCTCCTCGAAGAGGTTGGGCATCTCGGCCTCGGCCTCCTGCCCGATCTTGTAGAGATCGTCGATGAAGATGCAGCGGTGATGGTCGAGATCGTGCAGCCCCTCGTCCTCGAGCACGATGACGTTGAGCAGGCCGGGCACCTCGCCCTCGATCTGGAGATACTTGTCGAGCTGTTCCTCGTCCTCGACGATGAGAAAGCGGCTGTCGCTGTCGCGGATCAGGTAGGACAGCTGCGAGGCGGAATCGGTGGTATAGACGCCGGAGGCGATGCCGCCCACACATTGGATGCCCATGTCGAAATAGGCCCATTCCTTGCGGTCCTCGGACAGGATCGACACCACCTCGCCGCGCGCCAGCCCCAGCTTGCGCAGGGCCAGCCCGATCCACTTGGCGTGCTGCCAGTAATCGGCCCAAGTGAAGGATTTCCAGATGCCGAAATCCTTTTCCCGGTGCGCGGTGCGGTTGCCCAAGGCCGAACACCGTATCTGGAACAGCTCGGCGATGGTGCGGGCCCCGTCCACCTCGACGGGTCGGGTGCCGGGCACGGCGTTGAACTCCACCCCGTTGATGAGGGTCTTTTCCGGTGCGCTGCGGACGTTCATCGGATCACCTCCAGGTCTTCTTGCGTTTCCAGCGGCGCTGCTCGCGCCCGCCCTCGTCGTGATGGCCGCCCAGGTAGAATTCCTGGATGTCCTCGGATTTCATCAGTTCGCTGGCCGGGCCGTCCATCACGATGCGGCCCACCTCCATCACGTAGCCATGATGCGCGAGGTTCAGCGCGGCCTGGGCGTTCTGTTCGACCAGCATCATGGTCACGCCCTGTTCCTCGTTCAGCCGCTTGAGAATGGCGAAGATCTCCTTGACCAGCAGGGGCGACAGGCCCAGCGACGGCTCGTCCAGAAGCATGATGCGCGGGTTGGCCATCAGCCCGCGCCCGATCGCCAGCATCTGCTGCTGCCCGCCCGAGAGCGTGCCCGCCTCCTGGGCGCGGCGTTCCTTGAGGATCGGGAAGTAGTTGAACACCAGTTCGCGGTCGCGCTCGATCTGGGCGCGGTCCTTGAGGGTGTAGGCGCCGAGATTGAGGTTCTCCTCGACCGTCAGCAGCGGGAACACCTCGCGCCCCTCAGGTACGTGGACGATGCCCGCCTCGACGACCTTGTGCGGCTCCATGCCCTGGATCTCGCGCCCCTCGAAGGTGATCTTGCCCTTCTCGGGGTCCATCACGCCGCTGATCGTCTTCATCAGCGTGGTCTTGCCCGCGCCGTTGGCGCCCAGGATCGACACGATCTGCCCCTTGCGCAGGTCGAGCGAGACGCCGCGAATGGCCATGATCGGACCGTAGAAGCTCTCGATGTTGCGGATTTTCAGCACCGGCTCGTCGGTCCGGGGTGCGGTCTGTGCTGCCATGGTGGTGTCGCTCATGCCGATGCCCCCAGATATGCCTCGATCACCGCCGGGTGCGATTGCACCTGTTGCGGCGTGCCCAGCGCCAGTTCGGCCCCGTCGGCCATGGCCAGCACCCGGTCACTCACGCCCGAGACCAGCCCCATGTCGTGTTCGACCATCAGAACGGTGATGCCCATCTGCCGCCGGATGTCGTCGATCCACCAGCGCATATCCGTTGTTTCCTCCACCGAGAGCCCCGAGGCTGGCTCGTCCAACAGCAAGAGCTTGGGATCGGTGGCCAGCGCGCGGCCCACCTCGACCACCTTGCGCACGCCATAGGGCAGGCCCGCGATCATCTTGTCGCGGTAGGGCTGGAGGTCGAGGAAGTCGATGATCTCCTCGACATAGTGGCGGTTCTGGATTTCCTGCTTGCGCACCGCAGGCGTGAAGAAGATCTCGGAGACCAGGTTCGAGCGGCGGTGCCTGTGCCGCCCGACCAGCAGGTTCTGCAAGACGGTGGCGTGTTCGAACAGCTCGATGTTCTGGAAGGTGCGCGCCACGCCATAGGCCGCCACGCCCGAGGGTTTCGATTTCAGCAGGTCGTGCCCGTCGAAGGTGATCGACCCCTCGGCCGGGTCGTAGAAGCGCGAGATCAGGTTGAACACGGTGGACTTGCCCGCGCCGTTCGGCCCGACGATGGCGAAGACCTCGCCCTTCTCGACCGAGAAGGACAGCCGGTCCACCGCCGTGAGCCCGCCGAAGCGCAGGGTGACGTTCTCGAGGTTCAGAAGGCTCATCTCAACCGCTCCGTCTTCAGATAGGATTTCTGCCGCTTGAACATGTCCTTGCGGTAGAAGGGGAAGAGTTCGAAATAGGTGCGGATCTTGAGCCAGCGGCCATACATCCCCATCGGCTCGAACAGGATAAAGGCGATCAGGATCATGCCGAAGACGCCGAATTCCATCCCCGGCAGCGAGATCGTGGTGCCGGTCAGCGCGCCGATCCATTCCTTCGACAGCGACAGGAACTGCGGCAAAAAGCCGATCACCATGGCGCCCAGGAAGGCCCCGTGGATCGAGCCCAGCCCGCCGATCACGATCATCATCAGAAGCTCGATCGAGATGATGATCGAGAAGGTCTCGTTGTTGAAGGCGCCCGCGAAAAGCCCCATCAGCGCCCCGGCCCAGCCGGTGACCATGCAGGAGAGGCCGAAGGAGATCGCCTTGGTGCGGGCCACGTCCACGCCCATGGCCTGGGCCGACACCTCGCTGTCGCGCACCGCGATGAAGGACCGCCCCAGCGGCGCGCGCAGCAGGTTGATGTAGCCCAGCGTCACGATCACCGCGACGCCCAGCGTCAGCCAGTAGAACGCGTCGGGCGTGCCCCAGCGGTCGATGTTGTAGCCGAAGACGTTAACCGGCGGGGCGTATTTGCCGCCCACGCCGCCGGTCCACTCGGCGGTGAGCACGATGATGTCGTCGGCCAGGATCGACAGCGCCAGCGTGGCGATGGCGAGATAGACCCCGTGCAGGCGCAGCGCCGGAATGGCGATCAGCACGCCGACCAGGCCGGTGATGATGCCCGCGATGGGAAAGGCCAGCATGAAGGGCACGCCGCTTTCCATCAGGATGATGTTGGAGTAGCAGCCCAGCGCCAGGAAGGCCGCATGGCCCAGGCTCGCCTGCCCGGTATGGCCGGTGAGGATCATCAGCCCCATGCCGGCGATGGCCCAGATCAGCACGTTGTTCAACTCGCCCAGGTAGAAGGCGTCGAGCAGAAAGGGCGCGGCCACGGCAAGCGCCAGCAGGATCAGGTAGAGCGACAGCTGGTAGCCGTCCTTCCAGGGCCGGATGTCCTGCATGTAGTCGGTCTTGAAGATGATACGCATGAGCTCAGACCTTCTTCGTGCGGACCTGGGAGAACAGGCCGTGGGGGCGGAACACCAGCACCAGCAGGAGCAGCGCATAGGGCGCAACCTGGCTGTAGCCGGCGGCGATGTAACGGCTGGCGAAGGGCTCGATCACCCCCACGATCAGCCCGCCGGCCAGCGCGCCGGGAAGCGAGCCGAAGCCGCCGATCACCGCCGCGGCGAAGCCCTTGATCCCGATCAGCCCGGTGGCCGGGTCGACAGAGCCCTTGGTGGCGAACAGGATGCCCGCCACGCAGGCCACCACGCCCGCTAGGGCCCAGACAAAGCCCTGCACCCGCTTGACCGGGATGCCCATGTAATAGGCGGCGAGCTGGTTCTGGCTCGAGGCCTGCATCGCCAGACCCAGCTTGGTGCGCGAGAAGAAGATGTAGAGCGACCAGGTCAGCAGCACCGTGACCACGATCACCGCGACCTCCTCGAGCCCCAGCACCAGCCCGCCGAAACTCACCTCGCGCCCGGCCAGCGGGTTCTGAAGCGTCTGCGGCGCGTGGCCCCAGATGATGCCCGCGACGAAACGGATCACGAAGCCCAGAGCGATGGTCAGGATCACCACCGCGGTCTGGCTCTGCCCGAACATCTGCCGGATCAGAAGGCGGTCGATGGCATAGCCCAGCACCGCCATCAGCCCCAGCGAGATGGGCAGCGCCATCCAGAACGGCAGGCCCATGTATTCGGTGTTGGTCAGGCCGATGGTGAAGAAGGCGCCCAACATCATCAGGTCGCCCTGGGCAAAGTTGACGGCCTCGGTGGCCTTGTAGATCAGAACGAAGCCGAGCGCGATCAGGCCGTAGACACAGCCGTTCGCAAGCCCGTTGACCAAGAGCTGCAAGTTATCCAAATTGTCCTCCCTACGCCGGTCTCCACCGGTGTCTGTCGGGCCCGGTCTTTGTCGCCGGGCGCCACCTCCACTATGGCAACAGGGCAAGTTCCGCGCCAGCCCCCTTTTTCAGGTTACGCTACGTCAGCTGCGCGGGGAGGTGGTCCGGCAAAAGCCGTGACGGCGTGCGGGGTTGCCCTTTCCGAGGCCGGGCGCGCGGCGGGGCCGATTTGTCGCAGCGCCTCCGCAAGCCCGGTGTTGTCTGGCACCCGCCTCTTGACTAACCTTCAAATCATTCGTTCGGTTTCGGGGCACTTTTTTCTCTCGGCGCCTGGTCTTTTGCACTTTCTCGACACCGGTTTTGCCGGGTCATGCGAGGTGATTTGAGGTAGTCATGCGGTCAGGTTGGGTTGGCCCGATTTCCCGGGGGCGCGCGGCAGTGCTGTTTTGGGGCGCGCTTGCCCT
>DOIS01000323.1 GCA_003511785.1 Paracoccaceae bacterium | reverse complement strand
GTCTTGGCAAATCATGCATTAAGGCGTTCCCTAACCGGGTTCAGACCTCACGCCGACCCGGACCATGTTCCAGCCCGACCAGATCGCCCGCCTGCCGCTCCTGCCCGTGCTCGCCGCACAGGCGCTCTGGGTGCGCGCACGGGCCGATTTCCTGCCCGAGCCGCCCGGCGCGCGCAGCGGTCGGCGGGGCGAAGGGCCCCCCTTGCGTTTGCTGATCGCCGGGGACAGCGCCGCGGCCGGGGTCGGCGCCAACAGCCAGAACGAGGCGCTGAGCGGGCAACTGGCGGAACGCTTGGCCAAGCGGTTCGAGTTGTCGTGGAAGTTGGAGGCGCGCACCGGCCACACCACGCGGGACACCACCGCCCACCTGGCCCGGATGCCGGTCGCGCCGTTCGACGTGGCAGTGCTGTCGCTCGGGGTGAACGATGTGACGGGCATGGCCAGCCGGGCGCGTTGGATCTCCGACCGCAGGGCGCTGCACGACCTGTTGCGCAGGCGGTTCGGTGTGCGCCTCGTCGTGGCGAGCGGCGTGCCCCCGATGGGGCATTTCCCACTCCTGCCCCAGCCGCTGCGCTGGGTGCTGGGGCGGCAGGCGGCAAGGCTTGACACCGCACTGGCAGAGATGGCGCGGAACGATGCGGGCGTGGTGCATATCCCGCTCGACCTCCCCTATGAGCCGCATCTGGTGGCACGAGACGGCTATCACCCGAGCCCCGCCGCCTACACCGAATGGGCCGCCATACTGGCGAGGCATATCGCGTGAGTGAGCCGCCCCGAAAAAACGCCCGCCGCTAGCTGAGCGCCAGTCGCGCCGCCAGCCCGCCGAAGATCACCGCCGAGACCTTGTTCATCACGCCCGCACTTCGGCGAATGCGGTCGGCCATGACCCCGGCGAAAAGCTCGTACACCCCCTTGAACAGGAAACCACCGACAGTCAGGAGCGCCCCCAAGGCCAAGATCTGATGCCAGACGGGGCCAATGGTCGGGTCGGTGAATTGCGGCAAGAAGGCCAGGACGAAAAGCCCCACCTTGGGGTTGAGGATGTTGGTCAGAAAGCCCCGGCGGAAGGCGCGCACCATCTGTGCCCGCCCCCGGCGGCGCGGCGCGTCGGGATCTGCCCGCCAGCTGCTCCAGGCCAGCCAGGCGAGGTAGGCCGCCCCGGCATAGCGGATCACGTCAAGCATCACCGGCGACGCGGCCACCAGCACAGCCAGCCCCGCCGCGGCGGCGATCACATGGGTCAGCACGCCAAGCGAGACGCCGGCCACCCCGGCCCTGGGCCCGCCGGCCATGCCGCTGGCCACGGTGAACATCATGTCCGGGCCAGGCGTCATGTAGAGGAGGACCGAGGCCCCGAGAAAGGTCAGGACGAGCCAGGGGTCCATGGCGAGTATCGTATCCGGCATTCTTCGCTCCGGTCGCGGCGACGGGCCATTCTTCTCTTGCAAGAGCGCAGGCGGCCCGTCGCCCTGGGGTAATGTGCAAAAGCAGGTTAACGCCCCTCGCGAAAACGCGAAACGAAAAGCTCAGCGCCCCGTAAAGACCCGGCCAAGGATGTCGGACAACGCTTCGGCATCCGCCTGCGTGAAGGCATCCGGGCGGTCGCTGTCGATGTCGAACACGCCGACCACCGCGCCGCTCGGGTTGAAAATCGGCAGGACCAGTTCCGAGCGGGTCGAACTGGAACAGGCGATATGACCCGGGAACGCCCCGACATCCGGCACGAGTTGCACCTGCCCCGCGCGCGCCGCGGCACCGCAGACACCGCGCTCGAAGGGGATGACCAGACAGCCATGCCCGCCTTGGTAGGGGCCGATCTTGAGCAGGCCGGGTTCGGTCACGCGATAGAACCCGGTCCAGTCGAAACGGTCGTCGGCATGGTGCACCTCGCACGCCACCGTGGCCATGAGCGCGACGGTGTCGGTCTCGCCCTCGGTCAGGGCGGCGATGTTGCGGGCGAGGGTTTCGTAATCGACGGTCATGAAGCTCCTTTCGCCGGGGATGCGGACTCAGACGCGCTCGATGGCGATGGCGGTGCCTTCCCCGCCACC
The DNA here is from genome assembly GCA_003511785.1 of Paracoccaceae bacterium. Classification (GTDB taxonomy): domain Bacteria; phylum Pseudomonadota; class Alphaproteobacteria; order Rhodobacterales; family Rhodobacteraceae; genus UBA7951. Next base: position 885 of record DOIS01000323.1, on the reverse strand, counting down.
GATGCAGATCGCCGCGACGCCGCGCTTCAGCCCGCGCTTTTCCAAGGCGTTCAGAAGCGTGACCATGATCCGCGCGCCCGAGGCACCGATCGGATGACCCAGCGCGCAGGCGCCGCCGTTCACGTTCACCTTGTCGCTCGGCAGGCCCATTTCGTGCATGAAAGCCATGGGCACCACGGCGAAGGCCTCGTTGACTTCCCAGAGGTCCACATCGTCGGTGGACCAGCCGAGACGGTCGAGCAGCTTGCGCGCGGCCGGCACGGGCGCGGTGGTGAACAGGCCGGGCGCCTGGGCGTGGCTGGCATGGCCCAAGATGCGGGCGCGAATCTTGAGGCCCTGCGCCTCGGCCGCCTCCGAGGAGGCCAGAACCAGCGCCGCCGCGCCGTCCGAGATCGACGAGGAATTGGCCGCCGTCACCGTGCCATCCTTGCGGAATGCCGGCTTCAGCGTCGGTATCTTTTCCGGCCGCGCCGATTTGGGCTGCTCATCCGAATCCTGAGTGATTTCACCTTTGCGGCTTCGGACCGTGACGGCTGCGATTTCGTCCGAGAAGGCCCCGCTGGCCTGCGCTTCGAGCGCATTCGACAGCGACTTCAACGCGTATTCGTCCTGCGCCTCTCGGGTGAATTGATAAGCCTCAGCGCAGTCTTCGGCAAAAGTGCCCATCAAGCGGCCCTTGTCATAGGCATCCTCAAGCCCGTCCAAAAACATGCTGTCTTGCACATTCTGATGTCCAATGCGCGCACCACCGCGCATTTTGGGCAGCAGATACGGCGCATTTGTCATGCTCTCCATACCACCGGCAACCAATATTCCGCTGCTGCCCAGCGCAATCTGGTCATAGGCCATCATGGCCGTGCGCATGCCCGATCCACACATTTTGTT
>DOIS01000369.1 GCA_003511785.1 Paracoccaceae bacterium | reverse complement strand
CAGCGTCTCGATCAGGGCCGGGACCGCGCTGGCCTCCCGCGGCAGCCCGCCCGCACCGTGCGCGCCGATCTCGGCGCGCAGGGCGCGGCGATCCTCGCGCGGCAATTCGCGGTAGAGCGCCGCGCCCAGCGAGCGCGGCGGCCGGTGCATCCCGTCGGGCCCGCCGAAGCGGATCAGCGCCCCCGCCACCAGGCCCAGCACCGCCAGGTTGAGCGCCAGCGACAGGCCCAGCAGCACGCGCAGCCAGGGCCGAATCCGGGCCGGTCGGGCCGGGTCGGGGGGTGGTTTGCGGGTCGGGTCGTGTCATGTCCTGGTCCTCCTCGGCCATCGCCAGGATCAGGCTGTCGCCGCCCAGCAGGTCCAGTTCGGTCTGCGCCGCCACGCGCGCCTGCATCAGCGCGGCCGGATCGGGCAGGCCCTGCGGCGGGGCCATGCCGATCCAGAGCCCTGCGGCGCTGGCCGTGGCCAGCCCGGCCCAGGCGGGGCACCCGCCCAGCGCCTCGCTCAACTGCCGCCAGGATGGCCGGGAGCGCGCGTTTGCCCCGGGCGGTCAGGCTTTCCACCGCCTCGGTGCCGATCCCCATGATCCGGGCGATCTCGGGGTTCGACAGCTCCTCGAGATGGCGCAGCACGACCGCCTGGCGCTGCCGCTCCGGCAGGCGCATCAGCGCCGCCTGGAGCGCGTCGTGCCGCGCGCCCTGTTGCAGCCGCTCGGCCGCGCCCGGCGCCGCGTCCGCAGGTTCCGGCGCCGCGTCCAGATCGACCGCGCCGCCGTGGCGTTTGCGGCGGATGTCGATGCACAGGTTCATCGTCACCCGGTAGAGCCAGGTCGAGACCTGCGCGCGTCCTGGCTCCCAGTCCGGCGCCATGCGCCAGAGCCGCAGCATCGCCTCCTGCGCGGCATCCTCGGCCTCGGCCGGGTCGCCCAGAACGCGGAGCGCCACGCCATAGGCGCGCGGCAGCAGCCGGTCGGTCAGCGCCTGCGCCGCGCCGGGCCGGTCGGCGGCGAAACCGGCCAGCAGGTCATCGTCGGAGGGCCCCGGCGCCACCTGCGTCGCGCCCGTGGGCGGGCGGGATATGCGCGCAGGGGCCGCCACCCGTCAGTCTTGGCGCATCTTCTTGCCCGGGCCGCGCCCGGCGCGCTCGGCCATGGCGGCGCGGGCTTCTTCCAGCTCCTCGGGCGAGATCGCGCCGCTGTCGTCGGCGTCAATCCGGTCGAACATCCGCATGGCGCGTTTCTCAGAGCGGGGGCCGCGCTCGGGCATCTCCTCCAGGGCCACCATACCGTCGCCGTCCGCGTCGAACCGCTCGACCATGGCCGAGACCCGGGCCTCGACCATCGCCATGGCCTGCGCCTCCATCTCGGCGGGCGAGAGCTTGCCGTCGCCATCGCTGTCGGCGGCCTCGAAGCGCGCCTCGCGGCGCTGGGCCATCTCCTCGCGGGTGATCTGACCGTCGCCGTCGGTGTCGATCCGCTCGAAGCTCATCATCATGGCCCCGTGCATCCCGTGCGCCATGTCCTTGCCAGGGCCTGCCGCGGCGGCGGTGCCCGCGGCCAGGGCGGCGGCGAGGGCGAGGGTCGCGATTGCGTGTGTGCGTGTCATGTCTGTGGCTCCTTTGGTCTGTCCGGGCGGCGCCAGTGCCGCCCTTTCTATCCAACCAAACGGCGGCCGGGGAAAGTTCCGTCGCAGAAAATCGACGCCGCGCGGGGCGGCGGGATTTTGCGACATCCCGACGCAAGGCGGGTCTGCCCCCTTCCATCCCGGCCGCCCCGCGCCCACTCTGTCCGGCACGCGAACACCCGCGGACCCGCCCGCGGACCCGCCCGCGCACGCGCCCCGCGCGCGCTCCGAAGGCCGGCCCGCCCCAAGGAAACGGCCCGATCCGATGACAGATTACAGCCCCGCGCAGACCACCGGCCAAGACACCGCCGACGACCGCCCCACCTGGCCCGCGATCCTGCGCGGCTGGCGCCGCAAATGCCCGCGCTGCGGCTCGGGGCCGGTGCTGCACCGCTATCTCAAGCTGCATGATCATTGCACCGTCTGCCGGCTGGATTTCACCCATGCGCGCGCCGATGACGGGCCGGCCTATCTGACCATCCTCTTCGTCGGCCACCTGATGGCGCCGGGCCTGCACATCGCCTTCGTGCATTGGCGGCCCGAGCCGCTGACGCTGTTCACCATCTTTGCGGTTGGCTGCACCGCGTTGTCGCTTTACCTTCTGCCCAGGTTGAAGGGGGCGATCGTGGGCCTGCAATGGGCCCGGCGGATGCACGGTTTCGGGGGTGAGGACTGATCACCGCGCCCGAGCGGAGGCCCGAGCGGAGGAGTGGCATGACCCAGGACAAGAGCGCGCTGCGCAACGCGGCGACCGTGATCGTGTTGCGCGACCGGGAGGGGCCCGAGCCGTCCATCCTGATGGGCCAGCGCGGCGCCAAGGCGGCCTTCATGCCCAACAAGGTGGTGTTCCCGGGGGGCGCGGTCGATCCCGAGGATTTCGACGTGCCGCTGGCCGCGCCGCTGCCCGAGGTGTGCCGCGCGCGCATCGCCGAACAGGCCGATGCCGATCTGTCGCACCCGCTGGCGGTGGCCGCGGTGCGCGAGCTGTGGGAGGAGACCGGGCTGATCCTGGGCGCGCCGGGGGAGTGGCAGGGCGCGCCGCCGCCCGACTGGAAGACCTTTGCCGAAACCGGGCACCTGCCGGATGCGCGGGCGCTGCAATTCGTGTTCCGCGCGATCACGCCGCCGGGCCGGCCGCGCCGGTTCGACGCGCGCTTCTTCCTGGTCGATGTCGCGCATATCCGGGGCGACCCGGACGATTTCACCCATGCCTGCGAGGAGCTGTCGCACCTGCAATGGATCCCGCTGCGCGAGGTGCGCCGCTTCGACCTGCCCTTCATCACCGAGGTGGTGCTGGCCGAGGTCGAGGGGCGGCTGCACGATCCCCGCCCGCCCGAGAACGTGCCGTTCTTCCGCAACGACGACGAATCCTCGCTGTTTTTGCGGCTGCGCGGCTATCCGATGCCCGAAAGCGGCTGAACCGGCGCGGGCCGCGCCGTCCGGGCGGGGCAAGAGCCGCCCGCCTCGCCGACGCGGGCGCGCCCGCT
>DOIS01000371.1:5035-5296 GCA_003511785.1 Paracoccaceae bacterium | reverse complement strand
TGTTGCGGTGGATGCCGCCGAGACGGGCGAACCGGGCCTCCTGGAGGCCGGGAATCATCCTGAAAACATCCGTTTGCGCGCCGTACTTCATCTTGGTTTGAAAGCCCACGATGTTGTAGAGCGTCCCCAGCGCGTTGTCGCGGCGCAGCTGGACCACGGCCCAGGGTTTGACCTGCGGGTCATGCGGATTGGTCAGACCCACCGGCTTCATCGGCCCGTGGCGCAGGGTCTCGCGGCCGCGCTCGGCCATCACTTCGATGG
>DOIS01000371.1:0-4748 GCA_003511785.1 Paracoccaceae bacterium | reverse complement strand
CGCTCGGCCATCACTTCGATGGGCAGGCAGCCATCGAAATAATCGGCGGTCTCGCCCTCGTGGAACTCGGTCTTGTCGGCGGCCAGCAGCGCGTCGATGAAGGCCTCGTACTGCTCGCGGTCCATCGGGCAGTTGATATAGGCGGTGCGTTCGTCCTCGGTCTCGCCCTTGTCATAGCGCGACTGGCGCCAGGCGGTGCCCATGTCGATGCTCTCGGCATAGACGATGGGGGCGATGGCATCGAAAAAGGCCAGCGCGTCCGAGCCCGTTTCGGCGGCAATGGCTTCACCCAGAGCACCGGAGGTGAGCGGGCCGGTGGCGATGATCCAGTGGCCACTTGAAGGAAGCTCGGTAAGCTCCTCTGTCGAAAGCGAAACATTGGGAAGCGCCAGCAGCCGCCGGGTCACGGTCTCGGCGAAGGGGGCGCGGTCCACCGCCAGCGCGCCGCCGGCGGGCAGGCGATGGGCGTCGGCGCTGGACATGATCAGCCCGCCGGCCTGGCGCATCTCCCAGTGCAGAAGCCCCACGGCGTTCTGTTCGCTGTCATCCGAGCGGAAGGAGTTGGAACAGACCATCTCGGCCAGGTGGCCGGTGCGATGGGCGAAGGTTTCGACCTTGGGGCGCATCTCGTGGATCACCACGTTCAGGCCCGCGCTTGCGGCCTGCCAGGCGGCCTCGGAGCCGGCCATGCCGCCGCCGACGATATGGAGTGTCTCTGTCATGGGGGCGCAGATAGGGCAGGGGCGCGGTTTGCGCAAGCACGGCGCATGGGGCACGCGGGCGAACGCGTGCGGTGCGCGTATTTCGGGCAAGAGGAAAACCGGGCCGGGCGCCCGAAACGGCACGCGGCGCGTGCATGGTGCAAGCTCAGGGCGGCCAGGGGTCGGGCGCGTCTGGGAGTTTCGGGCCTCAAGGGCCGCCGGGGCGGGGCTGTCGACCGGGGAGAGAGACCCGGTTGGAGGGACTGCCCGCCGGCGGCGGCCCTGAACGTGCTGGGGATTAACCCTGTCAAACCTTTGCCACAGTTCTGCCCGGTTTGCCAAGGGCGGGTTCGGAAACAATCGCGCGGTGGGGTGGAAACAGCCCTTGGCGCCTGCCGGCTCAACTACGTCCCGGACGCGTGCAGAGCCTGACGATCTGGGGCGCGTTCACTGCGTCCAGTCGGGCGGACGCTTGTCGAGAAAGGCGGCGATCCCCTCTTCGGTGTCGCGGAACAGCATGTTCTCGACCATGACCCGGCCGGTATAGTCATAGGCCTCGGCCAGCCCCATCTCGGCCTGGGTGTAGAAGGCCTGCTTGCCCACCTTGACCGCGGCGGCGAGCTTGTCCGCGACCTGGCGGGCCAGCGCGTCGGTCTCTTCTTCGAGCCGGTCGGAGGGCACCGCGCGGTTGATGAGCCCCAGCGCCGCGGCGCGGGGCGCGTCGATGAAGCCGCCGGTGGTCAGCATCTCGAAGGCCTGTTTGCGCGGGATGTTGCGCGACAGCGCCACCATCGGGGTCGAGCAGAACAGCCCGATATTGACGCCGTTGACGCCGAAGCGCGTGTCCTCGGCGGCCACGGCCATGTCGCAGCTGGCCACCAGTTGGCAGCCCGCTGCGGTGGCGATGCCATGCACCCGCGCGATCACCGGCTGGGGCAGGGCGCGGATCGACAGCATCATCGCCGCGCAGCGGTCGAACAGGTCCGTGAAATAGGCGCGCCCGCCATCGGGCGCCTGCCGGGCCTGGGTCATCTGCTTGAGGTCGTGGCCCGCGCAGAACGCCTTGCCCGCCCCCGACAGGATCACCGCGCGGATGTCGCGGTCCTCGCGCAGCAAGTCGAACTGGTCCTGCAAGGCGGCCAGCATCTCGTCGGAGAGCGCGTTGAGGCGCTCGGGCGCGGTCATGTGCAGATGCGCCACCGCGCCGGTGTCGTGACGTTCCAGAATTGCCATCTTGCCCCCCCAGCGATGTTCGGAACAACTCTAGGGGCAAGTGGAGGAGAGGGAAAGCATGACACTGGCACTGACCGCGCAGGAGGTGATGGACTACATGGCGGCGGAGTTTCCGCAGGTGAAGGACGATTTCGCCATCGACGCGCTGAGCGAAGACGCGATCACCCTGCGCCTGCTGGTGGCCGAGCGGCACCTGCGACCGGGCGGCACCGTGTCGGGGCCGTCGATGTTCGCGCTGGCCGATTGCGCGGTCTATGCCATGGTGCTGGCCCGGGTGGGTCGCAAGGCGCTGGCGGTGACCATCTCCTGCTCGATGGATTTCATGCGCAAGCCCGCCGCCGGGGTGGACGTGATCTCGAAGTGCCGATTGCTCAAGCTGGGTCGCGCACTCGCGGTGGGCGACATGTTGCTCTACTCCGAGGGCGACGAGCGGCCGGTGGCGCGGGCCTCGATGACCTATTCGATCCCGCCCAAATGATGGGGTAAAATGATACCTAATTTTCATGTTGTTGTTTTCGCTAAACAAATAGAGAAAGGTCGCGCTTGACCCGGACGCGGACAGGACTTAGACAGCGGCTCATCGAATTTGTGGCGGGTGCGTGAGGCGCCCGCCTTTCACGTCAGACAGGACCGAGCGCATGAAGACCTATTCTGCAACCCCGGCCGACATCGAGAAGAAGTGGATCCTGATCGACGCCGAGGGCGTCGTGCTGGGCCGTCTCGCCTCGATCGTGGCCAGCCGCCTGCGCGGCAAGCACAAGCCCAGCTTCACCCCGCATATGGATACCGGCGACAATGTCATCGTGATCAATGCCGACAAGGTACAGCTGACCGGCAAGAAACGGGCCGAGAACTTCTATTGGCACACCGGGCACCCTGGCGGGATCAAGTCGCGCACCAAGCAGCAGATCCTCGAGGGCGCGCATCCCGAGCGCGTGGTGTTCCAGGCGGTCAAGCGGATGCTGCCCTCCAACCGGTTGAGCCGTCAGCAGCTGACCAACCTGCGCATCTATGCCGGTGGCGAGCACCCGCACGAAGCCCAGTCGCCCGACGTTCTGGACGTCAAGTCCATGAACAAGAAAAACACCCGGAGCTGAGACAGATGGCCGATCAGATCAATACCCTCGAAGAGCTGAGCGCCGTTGCCGGCGTCGAGCCCCAGGCCGAAGAGGCCATCACCCGTGAACCCGTCCGCGACGAGTTCGGCCGCGCCTATGCCACCGGCAAGCGCAAGGACGCGGTCGCGCGCGTCTGGATCAAGCCCGGCTCGGGCAAGCTCCTGATCCGCGACAACAAGGGCAACTATATCGACTACACCAAATATTTCGCCCGCCCGGTGTTGCAGATGATCCTGCGCCAGCCGTTCCAGGTGGCCGGGGTCGAGGGCGAGTTCGACGTCATGGCGACCGTCGCCGGCGGCGGGCTTTCGGGCCAGGCCGGTGCGGTCAAGCATGGCATCTCGAAGGCGCTTCAGCTTTACGATCCCTCGCTGCGCGGCGCGCTCAAGGCGGCAGGCTTCCTGACCCGTGACAGCCGCGTGGTCGAGCGCAAGAAGTACGGCCGCCGCAAGGCCCGCCGCAGCTTCCAGTTCTCGAAGCGTTAAGCTCGGACCAGAGACTAGACCGAGGGCCGCGCCGGGACACTGGCGCGGCCCTTTGCCATTTGGCGGAGAAAATTCTTCGAAGAATTTTCCCAAGAGTTTTCGAAAACTCTTGGCCCCGGCCCGGGCCGGGCGCGTCATTCGTCCGGCGCGATCAGGCCCAGCCCGCGCAGGTAGATGCCGATGCCGGATTCCAGCAGGTCCTCGGGCGCGTAGGGCACCCGCGTGCCGGGCGGGTTGCGGGCGTAAAGCTCGACGACGCCGTGGCTCATCGCCCAGACATGGGCCGAGAACATCGAGGCGGGCGGGCGTTTCTCGGGCGGGATATGTTCGGACAGGTCGGACGCCGCACGTTCCAGCACCCGGCTGGCGCGGCTGCTGGCCGCCGCCAGGTCCGGTGTGCGGTTCATCGAGATGCCGCTTTCGAACATGGCGATGTAGTGGCCGGGAAACCTCCGTGCGAAGGCGAGATAGGCCCGCCCCGTCGCCTCGAAGGCGCGCAGCGCCGAGGGCTGTCCGCTGTCATAGGCGTGCTGCATCAGGTCGGCGAAGATGTCGAAGCCCTGGCGCGCGCCTTCGGCGATCAGGTCCTCGCGGCCTTCGAAATGGCGATAGACCGCCGCCGGGGTCACGCCGGCCTGTTTCGCCGCCTCAGACAGGGTGAAGCCGGTGGGACCCTTCTCCTCGATCAGTTCGAGCGCGGCCCCGACCAGCGCTTGGCGCAGGTTGCCGTGGTGATAGCCGCGTTTCTTAGGCATGGGTCCAGATCGCCGGCCCGCCACAGATCGCCCCATCCACCTGGCCCACCGCGTCCGCGTCCTTGCGGGCATAGTCGAGACTGGCCAGCACGTGCCGGATCGCCTCGACCCGCAGCCGCCGCTTGTCGTCGGACAGCAGGACCGTCCAGGGGGTCAGCTCGGAATGGCTGCGGATCAGCGTCTCGCCGATGGCCTGGGTATAGTCGTCCCAAAGGCCCAGACCCTTGACGTCGATCGGGCTGAGCTTCCACTGTTTCAGCGGGTCGCCCTCGCGCGCCAGCATGCGGCGCAGCTGCTCGGCGCGGCCGACGTTCAGCCAGAACTTGAACAGGTGGACGCCGTCATCGACCAACGCGGTCTCGAAGGGCAGGACCTGGCGGAAGAAGCGTTCGCGCTCGATCTCGGTGCAGAAGTCGAACACCTTCTCGACGACGCCCCGGTTGTACCAGCTGCGAT